>CAVUDC010000003.1:0-240256 GCA_963740165.1 uncultured Actinomycetota bacterium
TGAGCTTGGTTTGGGGGGAAGGGTGGCGGACGCCGGCGGTCCGTGCGAGGCATCCGTCGCTTGCTCGCCCACCGTCAGTTCCAGAGCGACACGGTTCTCGAGAACCTCGATCGCCTCGTCCGACACCGAGATCAGGCCGTCGAGCTCTTCGCGAACGCGTCGATAGGCGAGTTGGCGTTCTGCGGGGGTTGCTGCCTGGTCGACCGCGACGCTCAGAAGTTGCTTCGCGGTATCGAGGCGTTTGCGCTCCGTCTCGGTGAACGAGTGGTCGCGCAGTCGCCGCGCGTCGCGCTCGGCGATATCGAAGGCGGCCTCGTATTCGTTCACGGCGTCGCGGTACTCGGCGAGCTCATCCTTACCGATCCGGGCCTTAGGCGAATCGGGCCGCAGCCCGTCCGCTTTGCGTTTGGCGCGCAGGAACGCGGCGGTCAACGGCTGACGTCCATCGCTCATCGCGGGGAACGCGATCAGCTTGGCGACGTCGAGTTCATATTCGAGCCAGCGGGATGTGACGGCGTCGTGGGCGTCGAACAGACGTTGCAGTCGGGCGGTTGGGCTGTCGCTGTCGTTCGGGCGCGAGTCCGAACGCCCCGTCGTGACAGGTTGCGTACTTGCCGCGATCTGGGCCGCGTGCAGCTCGCTCTTGGCCCGCATGATCTCGAGCCTGCGCGCGTGCCGACGCTCGAGCGCCTTCTGCCACCCGCGACCGACGCCCCCCGCTACACCCATCAGGGGGAAAATCAGCCACCAGTAGGAGCCGAAGAATTCCCAGGGGTTCATCCCGTCATGCTACGCGCGGGACGCGGCGGCGCGGGCGTCAGTCGGACGAGCGACGCGGGATCGGCCAGATCGGACCGCGCTTGTCGCTCGCGGGCTTGTCCGGCGGGGGAGTCTCGGCGGGGTTGGGCGGAGCGGATGGTCGGGGCGGCGCATCCGTCCTCGGAGTCGGCGCATCGGACTCGGGTGAACGCTTCCTCGCCCGCCAGATCGCCTCGCGCGCCGACTCGGCCGCGGCGGTCGCGGCAGTGACCGCCGCGGTGCGAGCGTTCTCGACCAGGTCATCCCATGCCCCGCGGAGCTGCGGTGGCACACCGGCGCCATCGGCGAATGGGCGGTCGGATGCCCCACCCGGCGGACGTCCGGATGCCCCCGCCGCGCGCCACGCGGCCGCCTCGGCGGCGTGGAATGCGGCCTCGAGCTCGGTCACCGCGGCACGGTATCGCGCGAACTCTTCGGGTGTCAGCGCGGGTTTGCCGGGGCGCGGCCGGAGCCAGCGGGCGGTGTCCATCGCGGTCAGCAGCGCCGCCGTCGCAGGCACCCGGGCATCGCTCATCGTGGGGAAAGCGATCGCCTTGGCCGGATCGGTCTCGTAGGCCATCCAGCTCGCCAGCACCGCATCGTGTTCGGCCACGAGCCGTGAGAGCGGAAGATGTTCGTCCCCCCGAGGCATCCGGCGCATCAATGCCCTGGCGGCCTTGACCTGAACGCGGCGGCCGCGCAGCCCGGTCTGCGCCGAACGCAGTTCGCGCTGAGCCTCGTTCACCGCGTGTCGGGCAGCCTCGATTTCGCCGACCGACCCGCGCCCACTCTGGCGCGCGCTCTTCGCGACCAGCAGCGTCGCCTGCGCGCTCTTCGCTTGGGCCCGGGCGGTGAACAGGCGCACCCGCGCCACCGCCAGTTCGTGCTTTGCGCCGGCGTACTCGAGCGCGCGCGCGCGCTGCCGGCGGCCATAGCGAATCCCGGCGAATGACGCCGCGCCGCCCGCGATCACGGTGGGCCCCAGCCACCACAACTCCGCAGCCAACGCGAAGAAAGGGTCCATCCCGCCATGCTAACCGTGCGCCCTGAACGCGCCGCGGGTCAGCCGAAGATGAGCGCCAGAACCGTCGCGCCGCCGCCGGTCACGAGCAGCGCGATGATCACGACCCACGCCACGATCCGCACACGCTTCTGACGCGTCGCGCCGTAGTTCTCCAGATCGTCGTTCGACATGTCGCTCCTACGCCATCGGGGGAGTGGTCGGGGCTGTGCTTGTGACCTCGAACTCGCCGATCGTCGCGCCGAAGGCGGCGGGCAGGGTGCCGCGCCAGAGCCGGTTCAGCTCGTCGATACCCACCGTGAAGACATCCTGAATCTCGAGCTCAGCGCCGCGGGCCGGTGCGATGTCCGTCACACCGATACGCAACACCGGGTATCCGCGGCCTTCGCACAGCCCCTGGAACTTGACGTCATCCTCGCGCGGGACGCTCACCAGCACGCGACCGGTGGACTCCGAGAACAGTGCTGCCGAGGCATCCACGCCGTCGCGCTCGATGATCTCGCGCAGCCAGACGCGCGCGCCGACGCCGAAGCGGATCACGCTCTCGGCGAGCGCCTGCGCCAAGCCGCCGCCCGACAGGTCGTGAGCGCTGGAGATGAGCCCCTGCTGGGATGCGGCGCGCAGCAGCTCGGCGAGGGTCTTCTCGTCGCCGAGGTTGACGCGCGGGGGCCGACCACCGAGGTGATCGTGCACGACGCCCGCCCACTCGGAGCCGCTGAGTTCAGTCGACGTGACACCGAGAAGGTAGATGTTCTCGCCCTGGTCCTGCCATCCGCTCGGCACGCGACGGGCCACGTCGTCGATGACACCGAGCACCCCGACGACGGGCGTCGGATAGATCGGCTGATCGCCGGTCTGGTTGTAGAAGCTGACGTTTCCGCCCGTGACGGGGATTTCGAGCTCGCGGCACGCATCCGCGATGCCCTGCACGGAACGCTGGAACTGCCACATCACCTCGGGGTTCTCGGGGCTGCCGAAGTTGAGGCAGTCCGTCACTGCCGTCGGAACCGCTCCGGCGACGGCGACATTGCGGTAGGCCTCGGCGACCGCGTGACGTGCGCCCTCGTACGGGTCGAGCTGGCAGAAGCGGCTGTCGCAGTCGGTCGCGATCGCAAAGCCCAGGCCCGACTCCTCGTCGACGCGGATCATGCCGGCGTCGTCAGGGAAGGCCAGGGCCGTGTTGCCCATGACGTAGTAGTCGTACTGGTTGGTCAGCCACGACTTGTCGGCCAGGTTCGGGCTCGACAGCAGCTGAGCGAACTGGGCGCGGAGCGTCTCGGGGTCGGTCGCGCGGGGGAGGGCGCTCGCCGAATCCTCCTGCAAGGCATCGATCCACGTGGGGTACGCGACGGGGCGCTCATAGACGGGGCCATCGACCGCGACGGTGGCGGGGTCGACGTTGACGATCTCGTGACCGTGCCAGTGGATGACGAGGCGCCCGTCACCCGTGACCTCGCCCAGAACGCTCGTCTCGACATCCCATTTCGCCGTTACGGCGAGGAAGGCGTCGAGCTTTTCGGGCGCGACGATCGCCATCATGCGCTCTTGCGACTCCGACATGAGAATCTCTTCGGGCGTGAGGCGCGGGTCACGCAGCAGTACCTCTTCGAGGTCGACCTTCATGCCCGATCCGCCGTTGGCGGCGAGCTCGCTCGTGGCGCACGAGATGCCCGCGGCCCCGAGATCCTGAATCGCCTCGACGAGCTCGTCACGGTAGAGCTCAAGACAGCACTCGATGAGTACCTTCTCGGCGAAGGGGTCGCCGACCTGCACGGCGGGGCGCTTGGTGGGGCCGGTGCTGTCGAACGAGTCGGAGGCGAGGATGGATGCTCCGCCGATGCCATCGCCGCCGGTGCGGGCGCCGAACAGCACGACCTTGTTGCCCGTGCCGCTCGCGTTGGCGAGCTTGATGTCTTCGTGGCGCATGACGCCGACCGCGAGGGCGTTCACGAGGGGGTTGCCCTGGTAGACCGAGTCGAAGAACGTCTCGCCGCCGATGTTGGGAAGGCCCAGGCAGTTGCCGTAGAACGAGATGCCGCTGACGACGCCATGCACGACGCGCGCCGTGTCGGGGTGGTCGATTGCGCCGAAGCGAAGCTGGTCCATGACGGCGACCGGGCGCGCGCCCATCGAGATGATGTCGCGGACGATGCCGCCGACACCCGTCGCCGCACCCTGGAAGGGCTCGATGTAGCTGGGGTGGTTGTGCGATTCGACCTTGAAGGTCACCGCCCATCCCTCGCCCACGTCGACCACGCCGGCGTTCTGGCCCATGCCGACCATGAGCTTCTCGCGCATCTTGTCGGTCATGTGGCGGCCGAACTCGCGCAGGTAGATCTTGCTCGACTTGTACGAGCAGTGCTCCGACCACATCACCGAGTACATCGCCAGCTCGGAGCTGGTGGGGCGGCGGCCGAGGATCTCGCGGATGCGGTCGTACTCGTCGGGCTTGAGGCCCAGCGCCGCGAACGGCTGGGTTCGCTCGGGCGTCGCCGCGGCGTTCTCGACAGTGTCGACGACGGGCGTCGCTGCCGCATTCGGGGTGGCGTTCTGGGTGGCTGTCGTCACGCGGCTGAGCTCCAAAAATCGCGGGATGCCGGACCGGCTCAGTCTAGCCGGGGGTTCGGGCCTGCTCCGCTGTCGCAATGTGTCGCCAAACGCCCGCCGCCCCGACATATCGCGTCAGGGGAGTGGGTGGAACGCAGACGATGTATATTCGTGATGTGTCAACTAATGACGCAACACCTACTGTTGTTGCGATTCCCTGCTTTTCCGGCGCCCCGTGGGACTTCGCGCCGTTGTCCGACCTTCACGGCTTCCCTCTGCGGACCATGCGCCTTCCCGAGGGTGTCTCTACCGTTGACGGGTACGCGGACTTCGTCGCAGGGCAGGTGAAGGATCTCGCCTCGTACGTGCTCGTGGGCGATTCGTTCGGGGCGGTCCTGGGCCTTGCGCTTGCCCTGCGGCAGCCCGCGGGTCTGCGCGCGCTGGTGCTCTCCGGCGGCTTCGCGGCGAATCCCCTTCCGCAGTGGAAGTCCGCGATGGCAGGTTTGGCAGGGTTTCTCCCCGACGCCGTGTACCGAAACGGAGTGCTCCGCTTCCACGCATCCCAGCTCGCGTCGACGTTCGACACAACCGCCGAGGTTCCCCAGCGAAAGTCCGACTACCGATCGCTCTTCCTCGAAAACACGCCGCGGGAGAGCTATGCCCGGCGCGTC
This sequence comes from uncultured Actinomycetota bacterium, assembly GCA_963740165.1. GTDB lineage: Bacteria > Actinomycetota > Actinomycetes > Actinomycetales > Microbacteriaceae > Microbacterium. The sequence goes on from CAVUDC010000003.1 coordinate 5,038, forward strand.
TCTGCTGTCAGAAAATTCGACGTACGCGCCCAGCTCGGACACGTGAAGGTACCGACGCTCGTCCTGACTCCCCAGGATGACCGTCTAGTGGGACACGGTGCCGCACGGGACCTCGTCGACGGGTTGCCCGCGGCGCGGGAAGTCGTCTTGCCTGAGACGGGACACATGTTCCGCTTCACCCACCCTCACGCTTACGGAAACGCCACCGCTCGATTCCTCGAGGAGATCATGACCGAGACGCCTGCCCAAGCATGAGTCCCGCCGAAGAATTCCGCTACCTGATCCTCGCCGCTCAACGCGAAGGCAATCGGATCTACGCCGACCTGCTGAAGCCCGAGGCTCTCACTCCCGCGCAGGCGGAAGCGATAATCACGATCGACGACGCCGCGAGCCTGTCGCTGCGTCAGCTTGGCTCCCGACTGGTGTGTGAAATGGGGTCGCCCAGTCGCCTCGTGGATACCCTCGTTCTCTCTGGGCTTGTGAAGAGAGAGCAGGATCCGGGCGACCGGCGCAGCGTCATCCTCTCCCTCACCGACGCGGGGAAGGATGCTGCGGGCCGGGCTCGTGCCGCGGAGGCGGTGCTGCACGCCACGATCGTCGCGGCGGTGGATGCCCGCCGCATGGCCGCCGCATCCGATGTCCTGCGTGCCCTGGTTGACGGTCGTCCCGCAGGCGAGGCGATTGAGGAAAAGAAGGCCGCTGCGTCCCGCCCCCGATGATGTGCATCAGCCATGGCCATTGAAGAGTCGGGGCGGGCGTTTCGCGGTGGTTCGTTTCACGGCTCCTCGAACCGAAAGTCGGCCGTGCGACGGAATCCTTTTCCCCGCGGGGGGGGGGTGACCTCGCAATGCGACAGCGCTAACGTACAACCAAATGGTTGCACAAACGGCGCAGGGTGAAGCGAATGAGCTGAGCGATGACGAGATTGACCGCGTGTTTCAGGCGCTCGCCGCGGCGACGCGCCGAGACATCCTGCGCCGCACGATTCAGCAGGAGCAGTCGATCTCGACCCTCGCTCTCGACTACGACATGTCCTTCGCCGCCGTTCAGAAGCACATCGGCGTTCTCGAGGCGGCGGGGCTGGTCGTCAAGCGCGCCGAGGGTCGCGAGCGGCTCGTTCGCGCGGATCCGACGATGATCGCGCGGGCCCATGCCCTGCTGGCGCAGTACGAAGAACTCTGGCGGGCGCGGATCGACCGCCTCGATCTCTTGCTCGCGTCAGCGAAACCCACTGATCCACCCACAAAAGGAGTGTGACATGCCCGTCACCGACGTCACTACCGACCCCGAAGTGTTGACGATGACGCTCGTCGCCGACTTTGCGGCCCCCGTCGAGCGCGTCTGGACGGCGTTCACCGACCCGAGCCAACTCGAACTTTTCTGGGGCCCTCCCGGATGGCCGGCAACCTTCACCGCCTTCGACCTCACGGTCGGCGGCCGCGCGGCTTACGAAATGACGAGCCCGCAGGGCGAGAAGTCGCGCGGGTCGTGGGAGTTTCTGAAGATCGACGCGCCCCGACGCCTGGAGGTGCTCGACGCCTTCGCCAACGAAGACGGCGATGTTCTCGACGGCACGCCCGTGATGCGCGTCACGTTCGACTTCGAGGCGACCGCGACCGGAACGCGATTGACGAACGTCAGCTACTTCGACTCGGCGGACGCGCTCCAGCAGATCATCGCGTTCGGGGCGGTCGAGGGTTCGACGCTGGCGTTCAACCAGCTCGACCGCGTGCTCGCGGGTCTGCGTGCCTACGCAGAGGGCAAGGGCACGCAAACGGAGATTCTCGACGACACGCACGTGCGCATCACTCGGCTGATCGAGGGTCCGCGCGAGCTCGTATGGCGCGCGCACACCGAGCCCGAGCTGATGAAGAAGTGGTTGCTCGGGCCGGATGGCTGGCGCATGACGATCTGCGAGGTCGACCCACGAGTCGGTGGCACCTATCGCTACGCCTGGGCACCCGAGCCCGGGACGGAGGGCGAACCCTTCGGGTTCAACGGCGAAACCCTCGTCATCGACGCCCCGAAGAGAACGGTCACGACCGAGCACATGACCGACACTGACTTTCCCTCGACGCTCAACGACCTGTCGCTGCGCGAAGAGGACGGTGCCACGCTCATCACTCTGCTGATCGAGTACCCCGACAAGGACACCCGCGACATGGTGCTGGCGACCGGCATGACCGACGGGATGGAAACGAGCTACGCCCGACTCGAGCGGGTGATCTCGAGCTGAGGCGGTCGTTCGGGAGGGCATGGTTGTTCGGGAGGACCGGATGCGGCCGTCACACCCTCCCGAATGACCACGCCCTCCCGAACGAACCTCACGCCGCGGCGGGCAGGTCGTCCGGGGTGAAGATGCGCATGCCGGCTTCGTGGAGCAAGAAGCGGGCACGAACGCGGACGCCCTGTCGGACCAGGTGATCGCCGAGCCGCGCCCACGCCCGATCGAGGTCGGTGATCTGGTCTCCACCGCAGCGCTCCCACACCACCACGATCTGTGCGAAGTCGAACTCGCGCATGAGGTTCGCGAAGCGATGGGCGAAGAGTTCGACGACGGGCAGGGCGCCGAGGTCTTCGGTCGCGGTGACGCCGTCGGGGTGATCCGGCAGCTCATCGCAAGGCATGACCGGTCCGGTGGGGCGGTCGTCATCGTCCAGAAAGAACAGCCAGAGCTGGGGGTGGGTGGCGCCGATCAGCAGATCGAACAGCCAGTGTTCGAGAGCGGCATCGTCGCGGAGCGGTGGGACATCAGCGAGTTCTGTGGGCATGGGCACAGCCTGGTGGGCCCGCCGCAACCCCGTCCCGGAGTTCGGGGGAACGGTGGATAGCCGGCTTGATCCCCTATACAGGGAGGAGAACTTGACCGAGAAGGTCAGGATGCACGGGCGAGCGCGTCCTCGAGCGCAACCCACGCGAGCATGGCGCACTTGACCCGGGCGGTGTACTTCGAGACACCCGACAGGGCGGCCGCGTCGCCATACTCCTCGACGTCGAGCTCGAGCTTGCCGCGCGAGCGCATGGCCTCGCGGAAACCCTCGACGAGAACGGATGCGTCGGCCCGGGGCATCCCGGCGACGAGATCCGACAGCATCGACGCCGACGACTGCGAGATCGAGCAACCGGCGCCCTCCCAGGTCGCATCGCGGATCGCGCCCGCATCATCGAGCCGCACGCGCAGAGTCAACTCGTCTCCGCACACAGGATTGCGCTGGTACGACGACGCGTGGGCCCCCTCTTCCGGTGCGAGAGGAGTGCCGTGCGGATGCTTCGAGTGATCCAAGATCAGCTCTTGATACAGCGACTCGAGCCCGCTCATCGGGTGCCCTCCACGCCGAAGAATGCGCGTACGCCCGAGAGCGCATCAAGGAAAATGTCGATCTCCTCCTCCGTGTTGTAAAACGCCGCGCTCGCCCGAACGCTGGCGGTGATGCCGAAACGGCGGTGCAGCGGCTGCGCGCAGTGGTGCCCGACGCGCACGGCAACGCCGCGCGCATCCAAGAACTGACCGACATCGTGCGCGTGCACTCCGTCGACGTCGAACGACGCCAGGGCAACTCGCTCGGCGCCCGACGCGTCGCCGAGCATGCGGACACCCGCCACCTCGAGCAGCCCCTCGCGCAGGCGACGTTCGAGGGATGCCTCGCGTGCCGCGATCGCATCGTGCCCGAGCTCGCCGAGGTACCGCGTGGCTGCCGCCAGGCCGATCGCCTGCGAGACGGGCTGCGTGCCGGCCTCGAACCGCTGCGGCGGAGGCAGGTACTCGGCGGTGTCGAGGGTGACGGTCGTGATCATCGAGCCCCCGGTCAGGAAGGGCGGCAGGGCTTCGAGTACCTCTGACCGTCCGTACAGGACGCCCACGCCATAGGGCGCGAAGATCTTGTGCCCCGAGAACACCGCCAGGTCGACCCCGAGGGCCGGCAGGTCGAGTGCGAGGTGGGGGGCGGACTGGCAGGCGTCGAGAACCGTGAGCGCGCCGACCTCGCGCGCAAGCGTCACGATCTCGGCGACGGGGTTCACGATGCCCAGCACGTTCGACACATGGGGGAAGGCGACGATCCGCGTCCGTGACCCGATCAGGGCACCTGCAACGGCCAGGTCGAGCTGGCCATCTTCCTGCACGGGAATATGGCGCAGCAGTGCACCCGTTCGGGCGGCGAGTTCTTGCCACGGAATCAGGTTGGCGTGGTGCTCGGACTCGGTCACGACGATTTCGTCGCCCGGTTTCAGCGCCACCCGCCGGGCGGCTTCGCCCCCGCGCCCGAGCGACGCATTCCCGATCGAGTATGCGATCAGGTTTATCCCTGCCGTCGCACCCGAGGTCCACACGATGTTGTCCGGCTCGGCGCCGATAAAAGCCGCAACGGCGGCCCGGGCATCCTCAAATGATTCCGTTGCCTCGGCGGCGAGGGTGTGTGCGCCGCGGTGGACGGCGGCGTTGCCACGGGCGAGGAAGGATGCCTCGGCCTCGAGTACGGCGAGTGGCTTCTGGCTCGTGGCCGCTGAGTCCAGGTACACCAGCGATGACGCGTTGACCCGCTCGCCGAGGATCGGGAAGGCGGCGCGGACGGATGCGACGTCGAAAGGCGCCGCATCGAGGATTGCCGCGTCGCGGGGCACAGCCGGGAGATTCACTCCTCCAGGCTACGCCGCGGCACCCGGTTGGAGGCCTCGGGCGGCAAGCCCGACCGGTCGCCTCCGGGCAGGGGGCGCGACCGTCGGCCATAAACGATCTCGGTCGAATCGAGCAGCCACGGCACGAGCGTGATCGAGACGCCGTGCTCGAGCATCAGATTGTGCGCGATACGGCTGGCTCGACGGTTGTGTAGGAAGCTCTCCCACCAGTGCCCGACGATGTACTGCGGCAGATACACGGTGATGACTGCCGAGCCGTTCTTCTGGCGATAGGCCTGGATGAACTCCCGCACCGGATGCGCGAAGGCGCGATAGGGCGAGTCGACGATGACGAGGGGCACCGGCATCCGATGTTCCCGCCACTCGGCCTGCAGACGGTCGGTCGACTCGGGATCAACCGAGACGTGCACGGCCATGGTCTTGTCATGCTTGGCGGCCAGCGCGTAATCGATCGCTTTGACGACCGGCTTCTGCAGACGCCCGACCAGCACGATCGCCACGTCGCCCCGCGAACCGAAGTGCGTCGCGTCGTCGATCTCGATCTCGTGCTCAACGTCGCGGTAGTAGCGGTTCACGCCGATCATGAGTGTCGCGAGGATCGGGATCAGGAGGAACACGATCCACGCGCCGTGGGTGAACTTGGTGATCGTCACGATGATCAGCACGAAGACGGTCAGTGCCGCGCCGGCGCCGTTGATCGCGAGCCCGATGCGCGCCGCGCGGAGGTCAGCGCCCGACGCACCCGTGCGTATTGCGCGGCGCCAGTGCCGGATCATCCCGATCTGTCCGAGCGAGAACGACACGAAAACGCCGATGATGTACAGCTGGATCAGGCTCGTGAGGCTCGCCTGGTAGAGCACGAGGATCATGATCGCGGCGAGGCCGAGCGCGATCATCCCGTTCGAGAACACCAAGCGGTCGCCGCGGGTGTTGAGCGACTTCGGCGCGTAGCCGTCACGCGCGAGCACGGCCCCGAGCAGGGGGAAGCCGTTGAACGCGGTGTTCGCCGCCAGAAGCAGAACGCAGGCTGTCGCCGCTTGGATGATGAAGAAGGGGATGCTGCCCATCCCGAACGTCGCACTCGCGACCTGGGCCATGAGGCTGGGCTGCGGGGTCGTGCAGTCGAAACCCACCAGGTTGCAGGGGTTCTCGGCGTAGTGCACGCCCGCGAAGAGGGCGAGCGCCGTCAGACCGGCGAACAGCAGGATCGCGATGCCGCCCATGAGCGTGAGAGTCGCTTGCGCGTTCTTCACCTTCGGTTGGCGGAAGGCGGGAACCCCGTTCGAGACGGCCTCGACGCCCGTGAGGGCCGAGCATCCGCTCGAGAACGCCCGCAGCACCAGCAGGATCACCGCGGCCTGCGAGAGGTCTTCCGCCTGCACGGCGAACTCGGCGCTGGACGCGATGGGAGGGTCGCCGAGCGCGACGCGGGCGAGTCCGACGACGATCATGACGGCGACCGACCCGATGAAGACATAGGTCGGGATCGCGAACGCCTTGCTCGATTCGCGCACGCCGCGCAGGTTCACGGCCATGATGAGCACGACGAAGCCGACGGCGAACTCGATGCGCCACGGGTTGAGCTCGGGGATGGCCGAGATGATGTTGTCGACACCGGACGCGATCGACACGGCTACCGTCAAGACGTAGTCGACGAGAAGAGCGGATGCCACGACCACGGCGGCGGGTTCGCCGAGGTTCTTCGACGCGACCTCGTAGTCACCGCCGCCCGACGGGTACGCCTTGATGAGTTGCCGGTAGCTGACGACGACCACGATCAGCAGTACCACGACCGCCGCCGCGACAGCTGGGCTGAAGGCGAGGAACGCGAGACCGCCGGTCAGCAGGATCATCAAGAGTTCTTGCGGCGCGTAGGCCACGGACGACAGGGCGTCGGACGCGAAGATCGGCAGGGCCCGTCGCTTCGGAAGCAGCTGCCCGTCGAGCTGTTCGGTATGGAGGGGTTCGCCGAGAATCCAGCGTTTCACGGGAGGAGAGCTCGGGCCCTCGCCGCGACTGTCGTTAGCCACGAGCGGCGACACTACGCCCGCAGAACGAAGCGTGCAAGCGGCGTGCCCCGGCTACACGACATCCTCCAGGCAGAAGGTCAGATGTTGCCGAAGGTCTGGAACCAGCCGCTCGCCCGGATTCTGACGATTGAAGCTCCTTCGTCGTCCAGATCGAGAAGGACGATGCGAGTCGCTTCGGCCTGGGATTCGAAGACCGATGGGTCCTCCGGCTCGGCGGCGAGAGGGATCTCCGAGGTAGGACGAGCGCCCAGGTCCATAGCTGCGACCACGGAATCGCCAACGTGGATCCCTCCCGCTGTGCCGAGAGAGATGTCGTTTATGGAGGGAACGGTGAAGTAAACAAAAGTTCCGCGGCAGTCTATTCGCGTGCCGCACGTCTGCCCGGGGGAGAATCCTGACGAGATCACGAGGCCGTCCCACGCGTACTCTGTGGTGAACTCCGCGCCTTCAAAGCCGCCTGCCGTCGTGCTCTCGGCTGCCGCCACGCCGAACGACTCTCCGAGAGCCGCAGCGAATGCAGCGGGGTCTTCGCCGGAGAAGGCGACACTCGAGCGGATCGTTCCGTCAGAGTCCAGCACGGACATCTCCGTTGCTGTAACGATGAACGATTCTGGCGTTGGCGTTGGCGTTGGCGTTGAGGAAGACACGGTGATTTCGCTCGGGGACGCCTGGGTCGTTGGCGTAGCGGGCGCGCAGCCAGCGAGCGCCAAGAGGATGGCTGTGCCTGCAAGAGCGACTCCGGCTCTCGGATGTCTCATCCACTCATCTTCACGAAAGACAGCGTCTCGACTCGTCGCGGGCGTAACGATCAGAGAACTCTTGTTGTCAGCCCAGGAACTCCCGCGCCGCGACCGTCAGCGTCTGCACCCCGTTGCGGAGCGTCGGCTGCAACAGCGGCGCGAAGAACGGCGAATGGTTCGTCGGGATGTCGCGGTCGATCGTGCCCTCTGCCTGAGCGCGCATATAGACGGCCGGGTCGACCCCGCCCCAGAACCAGAAAACCAGCGGCACGCCCGCCTCGCGCGCGAACCACGAGACATCCTCGCTACCGGTGAACATCCCGGGGTCGAGCACGGTCCCAGCGCCGATCTCGCGGTCGAACGCGGCCGAGAGTCGGGCCGTCGCGTCCGCGTCGTTGATCGTCGGGGGCAGCGTGTGGTCGGTCTCGATCGTGGGCGGCAGGGGAGCACCGGATGCCTCGGCCTCGGCGCGCACGATCCGCTCCACCTTCTCGAGCACCTTCGCGCGGGTACTGTCGTCCGCGTAGCGCAGGCTCAGCTCGAGGCGCGCCTCGGCCGGAATGATGTTGTGCTTCAGGCCCGCATGAATCGAACCGACCGTGACCACGGCCATCTCGCGCGGGTCGATCTCGCGCGATGCCACCGTCTGCAGGCGCATGACGGTGGCGGCGGCCATGACGATCGGGTCGATCGTCGCGTGCGGTCGTGAGCCGTGGCCGCCGCGGCCGTGGAGGGTGATGGTCAGGCCATCCGACGCAGCCATCTGCGTTCCCGGACGCACTCCCACAACCCCCGCGGGCAGCGGGGTCACGTGCTGCCCGAGCACGATGTCGGGGCGCGGGAAGCGCGTCAGCACACCGTCGGCGATCATCGCCTGAGCGCCCGCACCGAACTCCTCGGCGGGCTGAATGAGCACAACTATCGTGCCCGCCCACTCATCCGTCGTGCTCGCGAGCTGTTCGATCGCGCCGATCATCGCGGCGACGTGCATGTCGTGTCCGCACGCGTGCATGACCGGAACTTCGGTGCCCTGCGGGTTCAGACCGCGCGCGCTACTCGCGTACGGCAGCCCGGTCTGCTCCTCAACAGGGAGGCCGTCCATGTCGGCGCGGAGCCAGACGGTCGGCCCAGCTCCGTTGCGGAGGACGCCCACGACACCCGTGCCGCCGACGCCTTCGGTGACCTCGAGCCCGAGATCACGGAGGTGCCCGGCCGCGATCGCCGCCGTGCGGGTCTCCTGAAACGACAGCTCCGGGTGCTCGTGCAGGTCGATGTAGAGCGCCTCGAGATCGATCGTCATGCGCCCGAGCCTACGTGGGCGGACGACGGCGGCGCGGTCGATGCGCGCACCACGAGCTCGAAGCGGAGCCCGCCGTGGGGCGGCGGAGCATCCGTCGTCGGACCGGGCTCGAGCAGATCGAGCACGGTCTCGGCAGCCCGCACGCCCTGCTCGCGCGGGAACTGGTCGACGCTCGTGAGCCCGAGCGAGGCGCCCAGCTCGTGCCCGTCGACGCCGACCACGGACAGATCTTCGGGTACGCGAACGCCCAATTCGCGTGCCGCCAGGATCGCCCCGACCGCCATCTCGTCGCTTGCCGCGAAGATCGCGGTCGGGCGTGATCCACCATTTTCGAGAAGCCGCCGCGCCGCCGCCCCACCGCCGAGGATGGTGAAGTCGGCCGGCTCGAACAAGTCCGGCTGGGGGGTGACCCCGGCCTGCACCAGAGCTTGCTCGTGTCCCCGGCGACGCTGCGCGGGCACGCGATAATCGCCGTCGCTCTCGCGTGCCGCCCCGATGTGCGCGATAACGCGGTGTCCGAGTTTCAACAGGTGCGCGGTCGCCAGCGCCCCGACCGCTTCGTCGTCGACCGTGAGGCTGGTCAGGCCCGCCCGAGGTGCGCCGATCCGGACGACGGGTACCCCGATCCCGATGAGCGCGTCCGTCTCGTCCTCGCCGAGCGAGATGGACACCGCGATGACGGCGTCTACCCTCTGCCGGCGCAGGAAGGTGCCGAACATCGTGCGCCGAGCCTCGGCATCCTCGCTCAGCACGTACAGCGTGATGTCGTATCCGCGACGTGCCAGCGCGTCGGCGATTCCGCCGAGTACCGTGCTGAAGAACCACGGATCGAGCAACGGCACCAAAACGCCGATGCTGCGGGTGCGGCCCGAGGCGAGGCTCGATGCCGACGCCTGGACGACGTAGCCGAGTCGCTCCGCCGCCTGCTCCACGCGCATCCGTGTCGGCGCCGACACCCGACCACGACCGCTCAGCGCGCGCGAGACGGTCGCGGTCGAAACGCCGGCCGCACGAGCAACCTCGTCGATGCCGACCATGTCGCGGCCTAGCGCGCGCCCTCGAGCCAGACGGTCGTGTCGGATCCGATCGCGCCGTCCTCGAGCGATGCGCTCGTCAGCACGACGGTCGCGCCGGTGGGCAGCGGCACCGGCGTCGCGCCGACATTCGCGATCACCGTGATGTCGCCGTTGCGGAACGCCACGACGTCGTCGCCATAGCCATCGACCCACTGCAACTCGCCCGTGCCGAGCGCGTGTGCGCGGCGCTCGGTCAGGGCACTGCGGTAGAGCGAGAGCGTCGAGTCGGGCCGGTTGCGCTGCACGTCGCGGGCGAGTTCCGCCCACTGCGCCGGCTGCGGCAACCAGGATGCCCCGGACGCGTTGAAGCCGTAGGAGGGTCCATCCGCGGTCCAGGGGATGGGTACGCGGCATCCGTCCCGCCCGTAGCGCTCGCCGTGGGTCCGGAACCACGTCGGGTCCTGCCGGGCGTCGTCAGGCAGGTCGACGGCCTCGGGCAGGCCGAGTTCTTCGCCCTGGTAGAGGTACGCCGAGCCGGGGAGCGCGAGCATCATCGTGGTCGCCGCACGTGCGCGTCGCAGGCCCAGCTCGGGGATCGGCTGCACCTCGGACAGCGGGCCGATGCCGGTTCCCTGCGGAACATCGCCCGTGAGCGCAAGCCGGGAGGCGTGGCGAATCACGTCGTGGTTCGACAGCACCCAGGTGCTCGGGGCATCCACGGCGCCATATGCGGCGAGCGATTCGGCGACGACCGCCCGAAGCTTCGGCGCGTTCCACGGCGTCTCGAGGTACTCGAAGTTGAAGGCCTGGTGCATCTCGTCCGAGCGCACCCAGAGCGCCGTCTTGGCCGGCGTCGGCAGCCAGGCTTCGGCGGCGAGCGCACGATCGCCCTCATATTCCGCGAGCAGCACATGCCAATCCCGGTAGATTTCGTGAACGCCGGGCTGCCCCCAGTACGGCACGTCGGCCTCTGCACCACCCATCGACGCGGCATCTGCGGGGGGCGTGTAGTCGGGCAGACCGTCTTTCTTCACGAGTCCGTGGGCGACGTCCACGCGGAACCCGTCGACGCCACGGTCGAGCCAGAAGCGCAGCACGCCGCGGAATCCCTCCCGCACCCCCTCATTCGACCAGTCGAAGTCGGGCTGCGAGCTGTCGAACAGGTGCAGGTACCACTGGCCCGGTGATCCGTCGGGCTCGACGACCCGCGTCCAGGCGGGTCCGCCGAAGACCGACTCCCAATTGTTCGGCGGCAGCTCGCCATTCTCTCCGAGACCGTCGCGGAACATGTAGCGGGCGCGCTCGGGGCTTCCGGGTGCTGCCGCCAGGGCGGCCTGGAACCAGACGTGCTGATCTGATGAGTGATTCGGCACGAGGTCGACGATGACCCGGATACCGCGGGCATGGGCGCCCTCGAGCATCGCGTCGAAGTCGGCGAGGGTTCCGAAAATGGGGTCGACGTCGCAGTAGTCCGCGACGTCGTAGCCGGCATCCTTCTGCGGCGACGTCATGAACGGCGAGAGCCACAGGGCATCGATGCCGAGCTCCTGCAGGTCGTCGAGCTTGGACGTGATGCCGGGCAGGTCGCCGATGCCGTCGTTCGACGCATCCGCGAACGAACGCGGGTAGATCTGGTAGATCACGGCCGAACGCCACCACTCGGATCCGGGGGCGGAGGGCAGGCGGGACTCGGGCTGGGCGCTCTGCGCGAGAGAAGTCATCCGTCCACGCTAGTGCAAGCGCTTGCGCACGCGCACATCGGGGTCCTCGCCGCGGGGCGGTCGGAGCGCGCGGGCGTTAGGGTGAACCCCGTGCAGACGCCCAGCCCCGACGCCCTTGTTCGCGCCGAGTCGCTCATCGCGGTGATCCCGGACTACCCCCAGCCAGGCATCCTCTTCCGCGACATCATGCCATTGCTCGCGGACGCCGCGGCGCTCCGTGCAACGATCGATGCCCTCATCGAACCCTTCGCGGGGACGTACGACGTGGTCGCAGGCATCGAAGCGCGCGGCTTCCTCCTCGCGGGGGCCGCGGCGATGGCCGCGGGCGTCGGCCTGATCCCCATCCGCAAAGCGGGCAAGCTGCCCCGGCCCGCGGCATCCGTGTCCTACGCGCTGGAGTACGGCACGGCCGAGATCGAGGCGCACGACGACATGCCGCACGGCTCACGCGTCCTGCTGCTCGACGATGTGCTCGCGACGGGCGGCACGATCGCCGCCGCGCGAACGCTCGTCGAGCGGCTCGGGGGCAGCGTTGCGGGCACCGCCGTGCTGCTCGAGCTCGACGGCCTCGGCGGTCGAGCTGTCGCAGGCTCCGACATCCACGCCGTCTTCCACGCCTGACGACCGCGCCTGCTCCACGCGAGGGTGCCTGTTCTGCCGCGCGAGGGTGCCCTTTCTGCCGCGCGAGGGTGCCGGTTGTAGGGCACGAGCACCCTCGGTATAGGGAGCGGCACTTTCGCGGTCGGGAACGGGCACTTTCGCGGTCGGGAACGGGCACTCTCGTCGGGAACGGGCACTCTCGCGAGGGGGCGCGGAGGGGTCGCGTCAGACGCGGATGCCGCCGCCGAGGTTGACCGGAGAATCCACGATGTTGCCGACGATGCCCCGGATGACGCCCGTGCCGTCCTCGGTGCGGAGCTGCTCGTACCACTCCTGAGTCGCGGCCACATCGAACGCGTGTGTCTCCCACGCGCGCTTGCGCGCTCGGATCACCAGGTCGCCCGCGCGCTCGGTGCGCACCTGCTGGTACCGCTGCAGCGTGTCTTCGACACCCAGCGTGTTGGTTGCGAACAGGATGCCGAGGGCAAAACTGTCCTCGAGCGCCGAGCACGCACCCTGACCGATGTCGGGCGCCGTGTTGTGCGCCGCGTCGCCGAGGATCGCGACCCGCCCGTGCACCCAGGTGTCGAACGGGTCGATGTCCCAGATCTCGACGCGGTTGAGCGACACCGCGGGGTCGATCGAGTCGAGCAGCGCCTGCACCCCGGGCGCCCATCCCGCGAAAGCCTCGCGCAGCGGCGCCGCACCCTCGGACCGGTCGTAGGGGACCCCGGCCGGTTGTGGCACATCGACGAAGAAGTAGAACCGATCACCAGCGACCGGCATCACGGCACAGCGCTTGCCGTCCGCAACATAGGTCGTCCACTGATCGAGCGGCCCGATGTCGGTGTTCGCCGGGACGAGCCCGTTGAAGTTCGTATATCCCGAGTACGTCCGCTCGATCGTCGGCAGCCCCAGCGCCGCTGTGACGTAGTCGCGAGTGATCGAGCGTGCCCCATCCGCCCCGATCAGCAGGTCGGCTGTGTCGGTCGATCCGTCCGCGAAGGTCGCGGTCACCCCGGTGCCGTCGTCGTCGATGCCGACGAGTCTCATCGACAGATGAATGCGGTCCATCCCGACCCGCTCCATGAGCAGCGCCTGCAGGTCGGCCCGCGCGATCGGGTAGGGCCGCTGCCCGGTCTGTGTCGTCACGGGCTCGAGGCTGAAGCGGCAGAGCGTCTCGCCCGTCTTGCCGTCGTAGTAGGCCATGTCGTCCATCAGCCCACCGAGCGCTGCAACCTCGTCGGTCAACCCGAGCCAGTTCAGAACCTTCACGCCGTTGGACCACAGCGACAGCGCAGCCCCGACCGGCTTGTTCTCACGCATCTGGTCGTACACGACGACGTCGTGCCCGAGGCGCTGCAGCGCGATCGCGGCGCTCGTGCCGCCGATGCCGGCGCCGATGACGATGACCTTCACGTGATCCTCCGAAGCGATGCGGCTCAGCTGCCGCGGTAGGTGGAATAGGCGAACGGGCTGAGCAGCAAGGGCACGTGGTAGTGCCTTGAGCCGCCCTGATCGTCGACATCGACCCGGAACGTCACGGTTACCGACGGGTAGAAAGTCTCGACGTCACGTGCCGCGAAGTACGCGCCGGTCGAGAACGTCAGGGCGTAGTCCCCGGCCTCGAGAAGTTCCGGTCCGAGACCGGCCCGGCCGTCGGCATCCGTCGTTCCCGTGGCGACGGGGACGCCGGATGCGGTGGCCAGCGCAACCTCGACGCCCGGTGCGGGCGTTCCCGTCGCGGCGTCGAGAACGTGGGTCGTGAGGTGTGGTGTCGGGTGCGGGGTCATGCACCCATCCTGTCGTCGGTGAGCGCGCCCCGCAGGCGCAGCAAGGCGATCTCAACGAGCTGCTTCGTGGCTTCGACCGTTTCGGCCTCGGCGTCGTTCATGAGCCGGCGCTCGAGGTTCGCCAGGATCTCGTCGGGAGTGCGCCCCGCGGCGCGGATCAGGAAAACGCGCCCGAATCGTTCCTCGTACGCCGCGTTTCCTGCGGCGATGCGGGCTGTCACGTCGTCCGCTGCGGTCGCCATCGCCGCCTGCTCGCGGCGCGAGGCATCGCCTTCGGCTCCCGGAGCGGTCGGCCGTTCGCCGATGCGAGGGTGATGCGCGAGCGCGGCCTCGAGGTCGTCGCCGCTCCACCGCTCGGCGAGCGCCGCAGCGAGGGCCTCTATCTCGGCGACGGATGCGTAGGGCCGCTCGGCAACGAGCGCATTCGTCCATGCCGGGATGTCGGCCCAGACGCGCACGACGGACGCCGCCGTCGCGGCATCCGCGTCATTGAATTCGGAGAGGAGCACCCGGCCACCGTAGTCGGCCCGCGTTTCCCGGATGTTGCTCTGAGTAACATCCGGGAAACGCCGGGCCCCTGGAGAATGCTCATGGGCGAGGCGGGCGGCGGGGGTGGTCCGCCGCGTGGCCCTACGATGGGCGCGGAGGACCCGATGAACGACGATGTGCCGCTCTCTGCCCGGATCGGAAGTCGTCTGCGCCAGCTGCGCAAGTCGTCCGGTCGCTCGCTCGCCTCGGTCGCCCAGCAGCTGGGGATCTCGTCCAGCGCACTGTCCCAGATCGAGACCGGTGTCATGCAACCCTCGGTCAACCGCCTGGTCGAGCTCGTCGGCGTTCTGGGTGCTCCCGTCTCGGCGATCTTCGACGAGCTCGAGGTGTACGAGCGGCCGGTGGGATCGGATGCGCCGGACGTCGCCGAGCCCCTCCCGGGCGTGTTCGTGTCGACCGCGGGCGACATTGCCGTCGCACACCTCGGGCAGGGCGTCACGTATCGACGGCTGACTCCGACGGCGCTGCCGGGAATCGAGCTCTTCGAGTCGTCTTATCCGCCCGGAACATCATCGAGCGTGGATGGTGCGATGCTCGTGCACGCGGGATACGAGTGCGGCAGCGTCGTTTCGGGCGTGCTGACATTCGAGTTCACGGAGGGTGAGCTGCGTCTCGCCGCCGGGGCCTCGCTGTCGTTCGCGGCGACGCGTCCGCACCGCGTCGTGAACGAAACCGACGAAGTCGCCGTCGCCGCGTGGTTGACGCTTCCCGGCGGTCTGCCCGAGCCGGTCGCGTCTCCCACGCCGGAGCTGTGATGTAGGGCAGGGCCCCTTACGAGGCTTAAGCGGTCACTTACTGTCACGGAGCCGTTACGCGCGCGAAACCCACCGACGGAGCTTAAGCAATAGCTTGATCGCGACGCCACCGGGGCGTCGGAACTATCATCCAGCACCTCCGTCTGACTGGAGAATCGCATGACCGTCACGCTTCCCGCCGCCGAAAATATCGCTGAATTCGACACGCACCTGGGGGATGACAGGCACCCCTCGTTGTATAACGACGACCTCGCACCGCTTCCGAAAGAGAAGCGGCGGTGGGGCGCCTTCGAGTTCTTCAACGTCTGGACCAACGACGTGCAGAGCCTGGGTGGGTACATCCTCGCGGCGAGCCTGTTCGTGGGCGCCGGCATCAACGGGTGGTGGGTTTTCGCGGCCATCATCCTCGCCGGCTTCTTCGTCAACTTCCTCGTCAACCTCACGGGCAAGCCGAGCGTCAAGTACGGCATTCCCTATGCGGTCATGGCGCGCTCGAGCATGGGCGTTCATGGAGCCCAGTTCCCCGCGCTCATTCGTGGCATCGTCGCGATCTTCTGGTACGGCGCACAGACGTACTTCGCGTCGACGGCCGTCGGGCTCGCGATCAACGCCATCATCGTCACTCCTCCCGAGGCGACCTTCCTCGGCATGACATGGGTTGATTGGGTGTCGTACATCATCGTGGCTGCCTTGCAGGTACTGCTCTTCGTCGGCGGGATCTCGTGGATCGAGAAGTTCCTGAACTTCGCGGGGCCCGCCGTCTACGTCGTGATGGTGGTGCTGCTGATCGCGATCTGGATCCAGGCAGGCGATCGGCTCATTCCCGCGGTCGGCTCGATCTTCAACAACTCCGAGGTCGAGGGCTGGGCCGCGGTCGGGGCATTCGTCGGCGTGATCGGAACGATGATCGCGTACTTCTCAGCGGTGATCATCAACTTCGGTGACTTCGCTCGCTTCTCGAAGTCGGAGAAGAAGATGCGCCGGGGGAACTTCCTCGGACTGCCCGTCAGCTTGACCTTCTTCACGTTCCTGAGCCTGTTCATCACGGCAGGCGCCTACATCGTGCTGCAGGGAGGCGAAGGAGAACCGCTCACGAACCCGGCCGAGATCGTTGGCCAGGTCGGCAACGTCTTCTTGACCATCCTCGCGGCGGTGACGTTCTTGGTGGCGACGATCGGCATCAACCTCGTCGCCAACTTCATCCCGCCCGCCTACGACCTGTCGAACCTTGCTCCGCAGCGAATCAGCTTCAAGGCGGGTGGCTACATGACCGCGGCGCTCGGGTTCATCGTTGGAGCCCTCTGGGTGTCCGTCATCAACGAGAACGGATTCCCGATCTTCGTAGATACTCTCGGTGCCGTCCTGGCGCCGCTCTACGGGGTGCTGGTGGCGGACTTCTACATCATCCAGCGCCGCGCCTTGAAGGTGCACGACCTGTACTCGACCGGTGCAACCGGTCGCTACTTCTACACCAAGGGTTGGAACGTGCGAGCGATCCTGGTAATCGCGATCGCGGCGGTTTTCTCCATCTCTGCTGTCTGGGTTCCGGCCCTGGGCGCGCTGAGCGGCTTCGCGTGGGTGATCGGTGCGCTGATCGGCGCGATCCTCTACATCGCCGTGATGTGGAACCACCGCGCCGCTCCGGCCGAGCCGGTGGCAGAAACGGTCGAGACAGAGCCCGCCCCCGTCTGACCTCCACGCCATCCCGGCCGCGTTTCCCGGATGTTGCTCTGAGTAACATCCGGGAAACGCCGGGCCCCTAGGTTGGGGCACATGACCGCTCTTCCCGACGCCCCGCGTGCGATCGCCGCGCGTCGCGTCTTCGTCGATGGGGCGATCCGTCCCGCTGTGGTCCGCATCGAGGGCGGCCGTATCGCTGCGATCGCGGATTACGACCCGGATGCTGGGGCCGCTGCATCCGGCGACGTCCCGGCATCCGATGTCACCGTCTTGCCCGACCGCCTCACCCTCTTGCCCGGTCTGGTGGATTCGCATGTCCACCTCGACGAGCCGGGCCGCACGGACTGGGAAGGCTTCGAGACAGGGACCGCCGCCGCGGCCGCGGGCGGCGTCACCACGATCGTCGATATGCCGCTCAACAGCGTGCCCGTGACGACGACCCCCGAGGCGCTCGCCGAGAAGCGCGCCGCCACGGTCGGCAAACTGGCCGTCGACATCGCCTATTGGGGCGGTGCTGTTCCCGAGAATCTCGGGTCGCTCGCCGAACTCGCCGCGGCGGGAGTGGTGGGGTTCAAGTGCTTCTTGATGCCCTCGGGCATCGACGAGTTCGGGCACCTGAACGCCGAACAGCTCGAGGTCGCGCTCGCCGAGATCGCCGCGTTCGATGGGCTGCTGATCGTCCACGCCGAAGACCCCGCGCACGTGCACGACGCCGAGACCCTCGGGCCCCGGTACGACGCGTTCCTCGCCTCCCGCCCGCCTGAGAGTGAGCGTGCGGCGATCCGGCTCGTGATCGAGGCGGCCCGCCGCACCGGTGCCCGCGCGCATATCGTCCACGTGTCGGACGGCGGTGCGCTGGACGACATCCGTGCCGCGAAAGCCGACGGCGTGCGACTCACGATCGAGACCTGCCCGCACTACCTCACCCTTCGGGCCGAGGATGTGCCGGATGCCGCGGGGCAGTTCAAGTGCTGCCCCCCGATCCGGGACGAGGCGAACCAGGACCTCCTCTGGCAGGGCGTCGTCGACGGCACGATCGACGCGATCGTCAGCGACCACTCGCCGTCCACGCTCGAGCTGAAGCAGCAGGGCGGCGGAGACTTCGCCCTCGCGTGGGGCGGAATCTCCGGACTTCAGACCGGATTCTCGGCGATCTTGACCGCGGCGCGGACCCGAGGCATCCCGATCGAGAAGATCCTGCCGCTCATGACGACGGGGCCGGCGCGGATTGCGGGTCTCGGGTCCGCGGGGCAGATCGTGGTCGGCGCTCCGGCACACTTCTCGGTCGTCGATCTCGATGCGACGTACACGGTGCGGGCGGCCGAGCTGCAGTACCGCAACAAGATGTCGCCATGGGATGGGCGTGAGCTTTTCGGTGTCGTCGAGGGCACCTACCTCGCCGGTGCACTCGTCTACACCCCCGAGGCGGGCGTAACTGCCCAGAGCAGGACGTGAGATCCTGACCGTGCGCGCCGTCGCGCATCCCGCAGACTCCGCGGATGCGGCGGACCCTGTCGGCGCCGCGTCCCGCGTTGAGGAGATGCATCCGTGACCACAGCCCTCGAAACGACCGCGCAGGAATCAACCATCCTGCAGCCCGGCAGGGGCGAGATCCCCGGCGACCTTTATCTGGCCGCGTCGCCCGCGACCGTAATGTGGGGACGCCTGCCGTGCGCGCGCGATGCCGCGGTACTCACCATCCAGCCCGGGCAGACCGTGACGATCGACACGGTGAGCCACGAGGGAATCCTCGAAGACCAGGGCAAGGATCCGCTGGGGTACTTCACCGGCAAGGGTGTGCCCGAGGCATCCGTTCTCGACGATGCGATCGAGATCGCGCGCTCGCTCAGCCGCGACACGATGGCCGATGGACCGCACGTCGTGACGGGGCCGATCGCTGTCGAGGGCGCGCTGCCTGGCGATCTGCTCAAGATCACGGTCGTGCGCCTGCAGCCGCGCGTGCCGTACGGGGTGATCTCGAATCGGCACGGCAAGGGCGCGCTCGTCGGCGAGCTGCCCCGCGGCGAGCACAACGTGAGCGTCTTCACCCCGGTTGAGGAGCGGGCGGGACGGATGGTCGGGGTGCTGCCCGTCGTCGAGGGAGGCCCCGGGCTCGTCGAGTTTCCGCTCGCGCCGTTCCTCGGCACCATGGGCGTCGCGGTCGCCGGTGATCAGCGGCCCCACTCGGTGCCGCCCGGCGAGCACGGCGGCAACATCGACATCAACCTGCTGGTCGAGGGCACGGTCCTGTACCTTCCGGTGCAGGTCGCGGGGGCCTTGGCGTACGTCGGCGACCCGCACTTCGCGCAGGGCGACGGCGAGGTCGCGCTGACGGCGCTCGAGGCGTCGCTGCGCGCGACCCTGCGCTTCGAGATCGTGCCGCAGGCTGAGGCGCTCGCTGAGTTCGGGGAGTTCACCGGGCCGCTGGTCCGCACCGACGAATACCTCGTACCGACCGGCCTCGATCCCGACCTCGGCGAGGCGATGCGCCGCTGCGTCCGCTCGGCGATCTCGCTCATCCGGGCACGCTGGGGCCTCGACGAGCACCTCGCCTACGCGTACCTCAGCGCCGCGACCGACTTCGACATCTCGCAGGTGGTCGACATCGTCTGCGGCGTACACGCACGCATCCGCGAGTCGGACTTCGCCGCAGTTCAGCGCCCCGGGCATCCGCTCGCCGACTCGCCGACAACAGGCGAATCGGCGAGGACAGGAGAGTTTTCGGCGGATTCTCCTGTTTCGGGAGAATCTCCTGTTCTGAACGAAGGACACACGGCATGACGGATGCCTCGACCGACGGTGCCAACACGGTTCCCGCAGACCTGCTCGAAGCTTTCGAGGCCTACGAGCGCGCGATCATCGCGAACGACCTCGATGCCCTCGATGCGGCCTTCGCGCCCGGCGATGCCACGATGCGCGGGGACCCAGCCGGGTTGCTCGTCGGTCACGACACGATCAGCGTGTTCCGGGGCGTTCGCGGAGGAGTGCCTGCGCGTTCGATCGAACGCATCGAGTACCGCGAGTTGGCACCGGATGTCGCACTGCTCGTATCGATCTCGCGCTACATCGGTGGAGGCACAGGGCTCCAAACCCAGGTGTGGCAGCGGTTCGACGACCGCTGGCTCATCACCGCGGCCCACGTCACGCCGCGCGCACAGGCGCTCGACCGGTCGGTGTGGCGGACGGTCGGTGACCCGCTCTGGCAGGGCGCGTGGGAGGGCCCGCTCGAGGGGCTGAGCGTCGCCGTCAAGGACCTGTTCGCGATCAAGGGCTACCGCATCGGCGCGGGCAACCCGACGTACCTCGACTCCGCGCGTGTCGAACCCACGACGGCTGCCGCGGTCTCGGATCTGCTCCGGGCCGGGGCATCCCTCCGCGGAATTGCGCGCACCGACGAGTTCGCGTACAGCGTCGCCGGCGACAACGCGCACTACGGAACCCCGCCCAATGGGGCGCTGCCGGGGGCGCTGCCCGGCGGCTCGTCGAGCGGCCCCGCTTCGGCCGTCGCGACCGGGCAGGCGCAGATCGGTCTGGCGACCGACACAGCCGGGTCCATCCGGGTGCCCGCGTCGTATCAGGGGCTCTGGGGTCTGCGCACGACCCATGGGCTCGTGCCGCGACAGGGGTTGCTGCCGCTCGCGCAGACGTTCGACACGATCGGATGGCTGACGCGCGACGGCGACACGATGCAAAAGGTCGTCGACTGGTGCCTCAGCTACGACGGGTCGGAGTCGACCGAGAGCGTGTTCGGGGAGTCGGGGAGCGACCTGCCGTGGAGCTTCGCGGTGCCGACCGAGATGCTCGAGTCCGTCGAACCCGGGACGCGGGAGGCGTTCGAGGCCCTGCTCGCGGCCCTCGGGGCGGGGGATGCCCGGTCCGAGGTGGCCGAGACATCCGTCGGCGATCTCGATGAGTACCTCGCGGCGTTCCGCGCCGTTCAGGGTGCCGAGGCCTGGCGCAACAACGGCGCGTGGCTGCGCGAGCACCCCGGTGCCGTCGCCCCGGCCGTGGCCGAGCGATTCCGCGTGGCCTCCGAGGTGACCGCCGAGGCCGAGTCCGAGGCGCGCGCGGCGGTCGACGACTTGCGCGCACGCCTGCACGAGGCGACGAACGACACGGTGCTGATCATGCCGACGGTGCCCGGCCCCGCGCCCATGCGCACGCATCGGGGCGAACGGGTCGAGGCCGTGCGTGCCGCGACCCTGCGTATGACAACGCCGGCCGCGATCGGCGGGATGCCCTCGATCTCGATCCCGCTGCTGACGGTGCCGTCGAGCCTCGGCGCAGCCCCCGTGGGTGTGTCTCTGATCTCGCGCCCCGGCACCGACATCGCGCTGGTGCGCCTCGCCCGTCGCCTCACCCGGGCGGTGGTGACGTCATGACAGTCCGCCGAGCGCGCCTGTTGTTGCCGACTGCGCCCACTATTTCGCGCCAGTATCGGGCGCGCTCGACAAAAACCGGCGCACTCGGCCCCGTGTACCGCGCCGCGACCCGCACCGGGATGAACAGACAGGAACCTGCATGAACGCCGTGCCGATCGATCCGCCCGCCCGTTTGCTGATGGGGCCGGGGCCGATCTCGGCGTACCCGAGCGTGCTCACGGCGATGTCGGCGCAGCTCGTCGGGCAGTACGACCCGTTCATGACGAGCACGATGACCGAGACGCAGGCGCTGTACCGGCAGGTCTGGGCGACCGAGAACGACGCGACCTTCCTCGTCGATTCGACGTCTCGCGGCGGCATCGAGGCCGCGATGATCTCGCTCATCCGGCCGGGCGACCGGGTGCTCGTGCCGGTTTTCGGACGTTTCGGGCACCTGCTCGCCGAGATCGCGGAGCGCGCGATGGCCGAGGTGCACACGATCGAGGTGCCGTGGGGTCAGGTCTTCACTTCCGCCGCGATCGAAGAGGCGATCGTGCGAGTCAAGCCGCACCTGCTCGGGCTCGTGCAGGGCGACACGTCGACCACGATGCTGCAGCCGCTCGACGAGATCGGCGCGATCTGCGCCAAGCATGGCGTGCTGTTCTACTCCGACGCCACCGCTTCGCTCGGCGGCAATCCGTTCGAAGCGGATGCCTGGGGCCTGGATGCCGCGACCGCAGGGCTCCAGAAATGCCTCGGTGGGCCTTCGGGCTCGGCGCCGATCACGCTGTCTGAGCGGGCGGTGGAGATCATCCGGTCGCGCAAGAAGATCGAGGCCGGGATCCGCGAGCCCGGCGACGAGGACGCACCCGACTTCGTCCGCTCCAACTACTTCGACCTCGGCATGATCCTGGACTACTGGGGACCCCGCCGCCTGAACCACCACACCGAGGCGACCTCGATGCTCTACGGCGCACGCGAATGCGCGCGGGTGTTGCTCGGTGAGGGTCGCGATGCCGTGATCGCGCGGCACGAACTGCACGGCGCCGCGATGCTCGCGGGGGTGCGTGGGCTGGGGCTGGTCGTGTTCGGCGACGTCGCGCACAAGATGTCGAACGTCGTCGCCGTCGAGATTCCCGAGGGCGTGGCGGGGGATGCCGCACGCCAGGCGATGCTCGACGACTTCGGCATCGAGATCGGCACCTCGTTCGGACCCCTGCACGGGCGCGTCTGGCGCATCGGAACCATGGGCTACAACGCCCGCAAGGACGCCGTGCTGACGACGCTCGCCGCGCTCGAGCAGGTGCTCCGTCGCTTCGGCGCGAAGGTTCCCGTGGGCGGCGGCGTCGATGCCGCCCTCGACGTGTACGCGGGCGAGGCCTGATGACGCGGACCCTCCTGCCCGACCTCACGCCCGACCGCGTCGCCGCCGCGGCTCGGCGCGTCATGGCGCGCTGCGACGAGCTCGCGCGCGTCACCGCAACCCCGGGCGAGATCGAACGCGTGTACCTCTCGACCGAGCACGCCCGCGTCAACCGCCTCGCGGCGGAGTGGATGCGCGAGGTCGGCATGCGGACGCGACAGGATGCCGCGGGCAACCAGATCGGACGGCTCGACCCATCGGATCCCGATGCCCCCGCACTGATGATCGGCTCGCATCTCGACACCGTGCCCGACGCCGGACGCTTCGACGGCATCGTCGGTGTGCTGATGGCGCTCGAGGTCGTGCGGTTGCTCCGGGCGCCCGCACCGAACGGCGAGGGCAGCATTTCGCCCCTGCCGTTCGCGATCGAGGTCGTGGCGTTCTCGGACGAAGAGGGCACCCGCTTCGGCAAAGCTCTGCTCGGGTCATCCGCTGTTGCCGGCACCTGGGACGACGACTGGTGGCAGCTGACGGATGCCGACGGCACCACGCTGCGCCAGGCCGCGCTCGAGTTCGGCCTCGACCCGGGGCGAATCGGCGAGGCTGCGCGTCGCCCCGATGAGCTCGTGGGGTATCTCGAGGCACACATCGAGCAAGGTCCCGAGCTCGACCGCCGTGGGGAGTCGCTCGCCGTCGTGTCGTCGATCGCGAGCGCCCGCCGATTCCAGCTCGTGGTCGAGGGTGAGGCCCGGCACGCGGGCGGCACCCCGTACGACATGCGCCACGACGCGCTGCTCGGGGCGAGCGAGGCCGCCCTGACGGTCGAGCGCATCTGCAGCGCGGAGCATCACGTCATCGGCACGGTCGGTCAGCTCGAGGCGTTCCCCGGCGCCGTCAACATCGTGCCGGGCGAGGCGCACTTCAGCCTCGACCTGCGGGGCGAGTTCGACGGCGAGCGTGACCGCGTCTGGGACTCTCTGTCGCGCGACCTCGACGTGATCATGGGCCGCCGCGGCCTGCGCTGGCGGGCCCGCGAGGTGCACAACGCGCCCGCGGTCATGTGCGCGCCGCTGCTGCAGGACGTCATCCGCGCCGGGATCCGCGGGGCCCTGCCGGAGATGCCGGATGACCCGGCCACCCTCTTCAGCCCCGCCGGCCACGACGGGATGTCGATCGGCGCGATCACGAACGTCGGGATGTTGTTCCTGCGGAATCCGGATGGCATCAGCCATCACCCCGACGAGGCGGTCAGCGCAGCGGATGTCGCGCTCGGCATCCGCGCGCTCGCCGAGTCCGTTCTCCACCTCGCCGCCGAGCCCCGCCAATAGATTAGGAAACTATGCACGCTTTATGTGCAACAAATAAAGCGCACAAAACTCGCTAAGATTCTCGCATGCAGGCTCTGACGAATCCGTACACGCCCAATGCGGGTGCTGAGCCGCAAGCGGTTGTCGGACGCGAGGATCAACTCGGTTCCTTCGACTTGCTGCTCGCCCGAATCGAGCGCGGTCGAACAGAGCAGTCGCTCATTGTTACCGGACTTCGCGGGGTAGGAAAAACAGTCCTGTTAGGGCAGTTTCGGACAAAAGCACTCGCGCGCGACTGGGTTGTTGTCGAGCTCGAGGTCAGCAAGAACGACGAGAACCACTTCCGTAGTGCGATAGCTGCGAAGCTTCGGGCGGCCCTTTTCCAGATCTCGCCAAAGGCGAAATGGAACACTCGTCTCAAGCACGCGGCATCCGTCTTGCGGTCCTTCACTGTCAGCGTGGACGCCGCAGGCGTGTGGTCTGCCGGCCTCGATGTTGACGCGGCTGAGGGTTTTGCGGACCACGCGAATCTTGCTCTCGATCTGACCGATGTATTCGTCGCCCTGGGTGAGGCGGCGCAGGAGCAGGGCCGCGGTGTTGTGGTGCTATTCGATGAAGTCCAGTTCCTCAGCAAGCAGCAGCTAGAGGCAACGATCGAGGCGATCCACAAGATGGTCCAACGGAAACTTCCCGTCACGCTCGTAGGTGCGGGGTTGCCACAGATCGCGGAGCTTGCGGGGGATGCGAAATCATACGCCGAGCGTCTGTTCAAGTTTCCCTCCATCGGCAATCTCACCGATGCGGATGCGAAAGAAGCGTTGTTGCAACCTGCTGCGGAGGAGCAGATCTCCTTCTCCAGCGATGCGCTGTCTCTTGCCGTCGCGATAACCGGCGGCTACCCATATTTCCTGCAAGAGCTCGGATACGCCGTGTGGACTGTTGCAGACGGGCCCGTCATATCCCGCGACGACATCGTCGCGGCGGTGCCGGGGTATGAGGCGAAGCTGGACGAGTCGTTCTTTCGTGTTCGGCTGGACCGAGCGACCGAGCTGCAGCGCGCCTACCTGCGTGCGATGGCTCAACTCGGACCGGATCCGCAGAAAGCGTCGGACGTGGCCGACATGATGGGCAGGACGTCCACGAACCTCGGTCCGACCCGCGCTGAACTCATCAACATGGGGCTCCTCTATACCCCGGAGCACGGCTATGCCGCGTTCACGGTTCCGCACTTCGACAAGTTCCTGATTCGAGCGATTCCGAACCTTGACGTTCCCCCGCTGAAGGTCCGCAAGCCCAAGCCCTGAGTCATATCGGCGCGAAACGACGCCCGTCGCCGCCTCGGCCGTGACCCCGGTGCAATCTTCGTGTAATCAACATCTCGTACGGTCGACACCATGTCGCTCCTCGTTATCAATGCCCGCCTCATCACGATTCCCGCTGGATCCGACGATCCGGGGTACATCGAACGCGGGTGGATGCGCGTCGAAGACGGCCGTATCGTGGCCATCGGCGCCGGCGACCCCAGTGACGCCACGGCCGACGAGGTGCTCGACGTTGACGGAGCGTTCGTCGCGCCCGGCTTCGTCTCCAGCCACAGCCACCTCTTCACGAGCGGCCTGCGTGGGCTCGGCGTCGCCGACACCCTCTACGGCTGGTGCGACTCGATGCTGGGCATGACCGCACACGCGACGCCCGCCGACATCTACTGGTCGACGCTGCACGGCGCCCTCGACTTTCTCGGCAACGGTGTCACCACCGCCTACAACTTCACCGATCCGCAGCAGGCGTGGGAGTCGATGGTCGACGGCAAGCGTGTCGGCAACGCACCTCTGCGTGGCACCGAGTACCACACGCAGCAGGCGGACGGATGTCTGGACTCCGGCATCCGATTCGTCGACTCGATCGGTATGGATGTCACCGCCGGCACCGACGCCGAGATCTTCGCGCGCTTCGAGGCATCCGTCGCCCACACCCGTTCGATGGACCCGGACTTCGCGCTCGGCGCCTCGATCATGGGGCAGGTGCAGTGGTCGCCCCGGCCCGAGGCGGCCGAGCTCGAGGTCGAGGCCATGCGCCGGTTCGGGGTGACCAACCAGGCCCACTTCCTCGAGTCGCCCGAGGCGGTGCCGCTGCAACAGTCGAAGTTCGCGCTGTACCGGGACGCCGGGGCCCTCGGTCCGGACATGATGTTCGGACACTTCATCCAGACCACTCCCGAGATCATCGAGCAGGCAGCTGCGGCCGGCGCCTCGATGTCGTGGCAGCCGGCATCCAACGGCCGCCTGGCATCGGGCACCGCACTCGTGCCCGAGATGCTCGCGATGGGCATGAAGGTGGGCATGGGGCTCGATGATCAGGCCTGCACGGATGTCTCGGACCCCTGGCAGAACATGCGCATGGGCATTGCGATGCAGCGGGCCCGCACCCAGGACCCGCTGTCGATGATGCCCGAGCTGGTGCTGCGCCTGCACACGCTGGGCGCCGCCGAGATCATGGGCGTCGCTGACCGCGTCGGCAGCCTGGAGATCGGCAAGTTCGCCGACTTCGTCGTGGTCGACCCGCGCCGCCCGGATGTCGGCCCGCTCTGGCATCCCGTGCGCAGCTACGTGCTGTCCATGGGATTGCGAAACCTCGACCGCGTCTACGTCGGCGGTGTGTTGGTGTCGCGCGCAGGGGAGTCGACGAATCCGCGCGCCGGTGAGGCGTCGGCCCGGCTCCACGCCGACCTGCCCGCGCTCGCGGATCGCCTGGGGCGCCACCCCCACTGACCTTGCGGTGCGCCCGCGGTGCGACGGGCGTTGCGCTTCGAGCGAGGTACCTACGGTCATTGAGCGAGGAGCGCAGCGACGAGACGAAATGCACGGCGATCGTTTCGTCTGGCTGCGCTCGCGGGGCGACCGAGGTGCTGCGCTCGCTGGACACCCGTCGGGTATCCCGTGAGGAGCGCGACGACGAGACCAGACGCGGATGCTGTGGACAACCGGCACGGCCGCGGCTCGACCTCGCTAGCGTCAATCGATGGGCTTCGTCTACATCCTTCGCTGCGCCGACGGTACGTTCTACGTCGGGAGCACCACCGAGCTCGACCGCCGTGTACAACAGCATGCGGTCGGCGAGGGAGCTGCCTACACGCGCACGCGGCGGCCCGTCCAGCTGATGTGGAGCGCGGAGTTTGCTCGCATCGACGAAGCGTTCGCGTGGGAGAAGCGCATCCAGGGGTGGAGCCATGACAAGCGCGCGGCGTTGATCGAGGGCGGCCTCGACGCCGTGCGCGGGTGGAGCGCGCGGCAGCGGCGCGCGCAGTCCGGCTGTTGACGTTTCGTCTCGCTGCGCTCGCTCAACGACGAGGCGCTGCGCTCGCGGGGCAACCGAGGCGCTGCGCTGACTCAACGACCGAGGCGCTGCGGTCACGGGGCAAGCGGGGTCGTCGCGACCCAGGTGTAACGGCGCCGAAACACTGCGCCAGTGTTCGTGAAATCTACATCCCATAGCGTCAGCACTATCGCGCAGGGTCGAGGCCTGTGGCCGTGCCGATACACCCGAGTGCCACCCCGTCCGATCTGGAGACACAGCACATGACATTTCGCTTCAACACCTCACGCCGTCGCCTCGCCGCGGCCGGCGCGGGCATCGCGATCGCAGCCCTCGCCCTGACCGCCTGCGCGGGCGGCAGCGGCGACGCCGCCACCTCGGAAGCCCCCATGGGCGAAGAGGGCTTCGGCGACATCACGCTCCAGCTCAGCTGGATCTTCAACGAAGAGTTCGCGGGTGAGTACCTCGCCGACACGAACGGCTACTACGAGGAAGCCGGATTCTCTTCCGTCAAGCTGGTCCCCGGCCCGTCGGGCGGCATTCCCGAGCTCCTCGGGGGCACGGCTGACATCGCGCTGAGCGACTCGGTCCAGATCGGTTCCGCGATCGCCAACGAGGGTGCACCCCTCAAGATCATCGGTGCGACGTTCCAGGCCAACCCGTTCACGATCCTCTCGCTCAAGGACGGGGGCGACATCGCCACCCCCGACGACCTCAAGGGCAAGAAGATCGGTGTGCAGGACAGCAACCTGACCCTCTTCAACGCGTTGCTCGCGGCCAACGACATCGACGCCTCCGAGCTGACCATCGTTCCGGTTCAGTACGACCCGGCGCCGCTCGTCAACGGTGAGGTCGACGGATACGTCGCGTACCTCACGAACGAGTCGATCTCGGTCGAGATGTCGGGCGCCCCGACGACGAACCTGCCCTTCGCCGACAACGGTCTGCCGTTCGTTGCCGAGACCATCACGGTCACGGAGGACACCATCAAGAACAAGCGCGACATGCTGAAGGCGTTCCTCGTCGCCGAGATCAAGGGTTGGACCGACGCGCTCGCCGACCCGCAGGCCGGTGCCGACCTCGCCATCGAGAAGTACGGTGTCGACCTCGACCTCGACCCGGCCAAGACCCTCGCGGGTTCCGAAGCACAGAACAAGCTCGTCGTCTCGACCGAGACCGAAGAGAACGGTCTGTTCACGATCTCTGAGGAGCTGCAGAAGCTCACGATCGACAGCCTCGCCGGAGCGGGCATCATGCTCGATGCATCCGACCTCTTCGACATGAGCCTGCTGGACGAGGTCTACGAAGAGAACCCGGATCTCATCGCCTACGCGGGCTGAGCTCTTCACCTCAACCGAGAGAAATCAACTGTGACCGAAGCGGTTACCCAGACCGGTGCCCAGGCGACAAGCTTGGGCACCGGCCTGCAGATTACGGGTCTGAATAAGGCTTTCACCGTGGGCCGCAAGAGCGTCGTGGCCCTCCAGGACGCCAACCTGCACACCGAGCAAGGCACGTTCCTTGCCCTGCTCGGGCCGTCCGGATGCGGTAAGTCGACCATCCTGCGCATTCTCGCCGGACTCGAGGAGCCCACCAGCGGTACCACTCGTGTCGACGGCAAGAGCCCCAAAGAACTGCGTCGCGGCAACGAGCTGGGCATCGCGTTCCAGGACTCGGCCCTGCTCCCGTGGCGGAGCGTCCAGTCCAACATCCAGTTGCCGTTCGAAGTCGCGGGTAAATCCGTCGACAAGGACTACGTCAAAGAGATGATCGCGCTTGTCGGGCTCACCGGGTTCGAGAAGGCGAAGCCCGCACAGCTTTCCGGAGGCATGCGTCAGCGCGTGTCCATCGCGCGTTCGCTCATCATGAAGCCCTCGGTCCTACTGTTCGACGAGCCCTTCGGTGCCCTGGATGACATGACGCGCCAGAAGCTCAACCTCGAGCTGCTGCGCATCTGGACCGAGAAGCCGGCCACCACGCTGCTCGTCACGCACGGCATCTCGGAGGCGATCTTCCTCTCCGACCAGGTCGCGGTCATGAGCCCGCGGCCGGGACGCATCAAAGAGGTCATGACGATCGACCTGCCGCGTCCCCGCACTCCCGAGATGATGCGCACGCCCGAGTTCCATGCCTACGTCGACCAGGCATCCGAACTGCTCTTCGGCGTCGGAGGCGCCGCGGCGGATGACCACTGATCTCTCGAACACGGCGGGGTCTCCTGCGACGGCGGCCAAGCCGCGCGCGATCCAGTGGGAAGACGTCAAGCTTCCGGCGTGGGTCACCGGGCTGATCGGCGTCGTCGGGATCATCGCGATCTGGTGGATTCTCGCCGCAACGGTGTTCTCGAACGTCGGTCCCGGTGGTGTGCAGGCCATTCCCACGCCCCCGCAGGTTGTCGCCGAGTACTTCAACACGGGATGGGAGTTCTACGCCCGCAACTTCGGCGTGACGCTCAGCGAGGCAGGCATCGGCTATCTCTGGGGCAATGGGCTCGCGCTCGTGCTCGCGGCGCTCGTCCTGATCGTGCCGCGGCTCGAGGGCGTCATCATGCAGATCGCCATCATCACCTACTGCATCCCCATCGTGGCGCTCGGCCTGTTGCTGATCGTGATCGTGCCGATCCCGACCTCCGGGCAGCCCTCCATCACCGCCGTCTTCCTCGCGGCCCTCAGCTGCTTCTTCACGACCGTGGTGGGGGCGCTCCTCGGGCTCAAGGCCGCCGACAAATCCAGCCTCGACCTGGTGACCGTTTACGGCGGCTCGCGTTTCACCCAGCTGCGCAAGGTGCGGCTGATCGCGTCCCTCCCCGCCATCCTCAACGCGCTGAAGATCGCGGTTCCCGCGGCATTCCTCGGTGCGGTGCTCGGGGAGTTCTTCGGCAAGGTCACTCTCGGCGTCGGTCCCGCGATGATCGCCGCGCAGCAGGCGCTCAACTCCGCTCGGGTCTGGGACATCGCGCTCGCCTCGGGTGCCGTTGCCCTGATCGGGTATGGCCTGGTCGGGCTTATCGCGCGGGCCATCGCGCCCTGGTCGAAGGGGGTGTCATCATGAGTGAGATGGGAACCGCCCTCACCGTTCCTGGCGCGCCGGAGCAGCTTGCCAAGCTGGAGCGCGAGATGCGCCGCGAGGTCCGGATGTCGACGCTCGCCGCGCTCGGTCGAAGCGTGCTCACTTTCGTCTTTACGATCGTCGCCGTGCTGGTTCTCTGGGTCGGCTCGCTGTGGGTATTCCAGATCTCGCCCTACGTCGGCAAGGGACCGGTGGATGTCTGGAACTTCCTCGTCACCGTTCCCAACGCCGAGGCGAATCGTGAGCAGCTCTTCGGACAGCTCTGGGTCACCCTCGGCCACTCGGTTGTCGGGTTCGCCGCGGGCCTGTTCGTCGCCCTGGTGGTGGCAATGATCTTCCAGCTCAGCAAGGGTGTCGAGCATGCCCTGATGCCGATGGCCATGTTGCTGCGTTCCGTACCGCTCGTCGCTATGGCGCCCGTCATCATCCTGATTTTCGGGCGCGAGTTCGCCTCGGTCGCGGTCATCGGCGGTATCGTCGTGCTCTTCCCCGCCCTCGTCAACATCGTGTTCGGGCTGAAGTCGGCCTCGCCCCAGATGAATGACCTCGTCACCGTCTACGGCGGCACGTCGTGGACGCGTCTGCGGAAGGTCGCCCTGCCCAGCTCGCTGCCGGAGTTTTTCGCGGCCGTGCGCATCTCGGTGCCGGGTGCCATCACCGGCGCGCTGCTCGCCGAGTGGCTCGCCGTCGGAGGCGGAATCGGCGGCGCGGTGGGTGGCTATGTCGCAGCCGCCCAGTTCTCCGCCGTCTGGACGGCCGTCGTGCTGGTAACGGGAGCCGCGCTCGTCCTCTACAACATCGTCCAGATCCTCGAATCGGTCGCCCTCGCCCGCATGGGTATGGGTAATCGCGCCTAGCGCCGCCCACCGCGCGAGCCCCGCGTCCGACGCTCGATCCGACAGATCGCCCGACGAACAGGCAGCCTCCACCGCCCGCCCGAAAGGACACCATGACTGACACCACCGCGCTCACCGAGTTCGCCTACGGCCTGCCCAAGGCCGAACTGCATCTGCACCTCGAGGGCACACTCGAACCCGAACTCAAGTTCGAGCTCGCCGCCCGCAATGGCATCGAGCTCGCCGAGAAGACCGTCGAAGCGGTCAAGGCGACCTACAACTTCACCGACCTGACGAGCTTCCTCGCGGTCTACTACCCGGCCATGCAGGTGTTGCAGACGGCCGACGACTTCCACGACCTCGCCTGGGCCTACCTGTTGCGCGCGAAGGAGCAGGGTGTCGTGCACGCCGAGATGTTCTTCGACCCGCAGGCCCACACGAGCCGCGGCGTGCCCTTCGAGAACGTCATCACGGGATACCACCGCGCCGCCGTTCGCGCGGGCGACGAGCTCGGCATCTCGGCAGAACTCATCCTCTGCTTCTTGCGTGACTTCTCTGCGGAGGATGCGGCGGCGACGCTCGAGTCGGCCCTGCCCTACAAGGACTGGATCATCGGCGTGGGGCTCGACTCGGATGAGCGGGACAACCCGCCCAGCAAGTTTTCGGAGGTTTTCGCCCGTGCGCGCACGGAAGGCTTCCGGTTGACCATGCACTGCGACATCGACCAGGTCGGCTCGATCGACAACATCCGTGCGGTGCTCACCGACATCGACGTCGAGCGGATCGACCACGGCACCAACATCGTCGAAGATCCCGAACTCATCGCCCTGGCGAAGGAGCGCGGGCTGGGATTCACGTGCTGCCCCGTCTCGAACTCGTTCGTCACCGAGCAGATGAAGGCCGACGAGATCGTCAGCCTGATGCGGGCGGGCCTGCGGGTCATGATCAACTCGGACGATCCCGCGTACTTCGGCGCGTACGTCGGCGACAACTACGTCGCGCTCGCGGAGCACGCGGGGCTGTCCGAGACGGACCTCGTGCAGCTCGCGATCAACTCGTTCGAGGCATCCTGGCTCACGCCCGAACAGAAGGCCGCCTACGTCGAACGCGTGGGGGAGTACGCGGGCTCCCGCGGCGTCGCGTTGCCGGCCTAGCGGGGTTCTGATCATGACGTCGACCCTTGCGGCGAGACCGTCCGGTGCGGATGACGCGGACGCGCGGCTCGGGGCGGCCATTCGACGGGTGCGACACGCACGCGGCATGACCCTCGTCCGGCTCGCAGAGACGACGGACCTCTCGCATCCGTTCCTCAGCCAGCTGGAGCGTGGGCTCGCCCAGCCGAGCCTGTCGTCGCTGCGGCGTATCGCCTCGGCGCTCGAGACGAGCCCGATCGAGTTGATCGCAGAAGCGGATGCCGCGGCATCCGCTCATCCCGCCGTCGAGGTGCATCGACAGGGCGCCGCGGGCGAATCTGTGCCCGAGGGATTCGCCGCGGGGTCGGCCCGGATGCTGGCGCGCGGCGGCCGGCCGCTGCATCCGATGGAAGTGTCGGGCGGGGCCACTGAACCCGGCGAGATCTTCGTGCATGCCGAGGACGAGTTCCTCTACGTGGTCGAGGGCGCGATCCACATCGAAATCGAGGGCGAGCACTCCACGCTCGGAGCGGGGGATTCGGCCTACTATGCGGGCGGTGTTCACCACCGCTGGTGGTCTGCGGAGGGCAGCACGTACCGTCTCGTCGTGGTCAAGCAGGGGCTCCGCGGCGCCGGCACCGGCGCCGGGCGCTGGTAGTCCGTCCCCGCCCTCCCGCACCTCCCCGCCCTTCCGCCGAAACCCGCAGCGTCAGAGAGCGGCGGCACCGGCCTCGGCGACCGTCTGGTCTTGCTCACCCGAGCCGCCGCTCACACCCAGGCCACCGACGACGACGCCGTCGCGCAGCAGGGGCACGCCGCCCGCGAAGATCGCGACCTTGCCGCCGTTGGTGGTGTGGATGCCGAAGAACTGCTGGGTCGGCTGCGAGTTATCGCCGAGGTCCTTGGTCTGGATGTCGAAGGCGCGCGACGTCCACGCCTTGCTGATCGAGATGTCGATACTGCCCATCCAGGCGCCATCCTGGCGAACGTGGGCGATCAGGTTGCCGCCAGCGTCGACGACGGCGATGTTCATCGGCTGGCCGATCTCGTCGGCACGCGCTTCGGCGGCGGCGATCAGGGTGCGGGCGTCCGCGAGGGTGAGAGCTGACATGGTGTTCTCCTTCGATCGTGAGGGGTGGTGGGAAGTGCAGTCGAGACGGATGTCGGGGGCGCAGTCACGCCGCGATGTACCCGTTGGGGTTGAGCACGTACTTGG
This sequence comes from uncultured Actinomycetota bacterium, assembly GCA_963740165.1. Lineage (GTDB taxonomy): Bacteria > Actinomycetota > Actinomycetes > Actinomycetales > Microbacteriaceae > Microbacterium. Next base: position 38,454 of record CAVUDC010000003.1, read on the forward strand.
TGGCGGCGCCCGCATCGAATTCCGCGTAGCCGCGCGGGGCATCCTCGAGCGGGATCGAGGTGGCGTTGACGGCCTTCGCGATCTGCACCTTGTCGTGCAGGATCGCCATCATGAGCTGTCGGTTGTACCGCATGACGGGGCACTGGCCGGTCGTGAACGAGAGCGACTTCGCCCAACCGGTGCCGAAGCTCAGCGACAGCGAGCCCTTCTGCGCCGCCTCGTCGGCCGCGCCCGGGTCTCCCGTGACGTAGAGGCCGGGGATGCCGATCGCGCCGCCCGCTGACGTCACATCCATGAGCGAGTTCAAGACCGTGGCGGGGGCTTCGGCCGCATCGGCGCCGTGGCCCTGGCCGCGTGCCTCGAACCCGACCGCGTCCACGGCGGCGTCGACCTCGGGCACACCGAGCAGCTGGGCCAGCTGATCCGGCACATCCCCGTCGCCGACGTTGAGGGTCTCGCATCCGAAGCTCCGCGCCTGCGCGAGCCGCTCTTCGTTCAGGTCGCCGACGATGACGACGGCCGCACCGAGAAGCTGCGCGCCGGCTGCCGCGGCGAGGCCGACGGGGCCCGCGCCCGCAATGTAGACGGTCGATCCCACGCCGACCCCGGCGGTGACCGCGCCGTGGAAGCCGGTGGGGAAGATATCGGAGAGCATCGTCAGGTCGAGGATCTTCTCGAGGGCCTGCTCGCGATCCGGGAAGACGAGGGCGTTCCAGTCGGCGTACGGCACGAGAACGTACTCGGCCTGCCCGCCGACCCATCCGCCCATGTCGACGTAGCCGTAGGCGCTGCCGGGCCGGTCGGGGTTGACGTTCAGGCAGATGCCCGTCTTGCCCTCCTTGCAGTTGCGGCAGCGGCCGCACGAGATGTTGAAGGGCACCGAGACGATGTCGCCGACCTTCACGAATTCGACATCGGGACCGACCTCGACGACCTCGCCGGTGATCTCGTGTCCCAGGACCAGTCCCGCGGGCGCCGTCGTCCGGCCACGGACCATGTGCTGGTCCGATCCGCAGATGTTGGTGGCGACGGTCTTCAGGATGACGGCGTGCGGGAGCTTGCGTCCGACGTTCGCGGGATTGACGCCCGGACCATCCTTCAGCTCGAAGGTGGGGTATTCGGTGTCGATGACCTCGACCTTGCCCGGTCCCTTGTAGGCGACGGCGCGGTTGTGCGACATGTGGCTCCTCTCCGAACCTTCGAGCCGCGCGCGCGTCGGGTCGACGTCGGCGGCTCTTCCAGACTGCGCCACCCGTTTCGGTAGCACCATCGGCGTTCGGGGTAGTTCCCACTACCCGTTCGGGTAGCGCGAATCGCGCCAGCGGCAGTTACCATCGACCGATGCCGCTGAAACGCGCGAAGAAGCCTCAGCCCGGCGAGGGGACCCTGCGCGGCGGGAGCGAGATGCGCGGATCGGATGCCGCCGGCACGACCGTGATCGCCGCTCTGGCCGAGATCGTCTCGGCGCCGCTGCCCGAGCTCGCCCGCGCGCTTTCGGAGTACCTCGCCCCGAAGATCCCGCATTCCGCGCTGATCATCCTGGCCGAGGATGACGTGAGTCATCCGCTCAAACACCACGGTGATCCCGATCTCGCGTCGCGAGTCGTGCTCTCCGAGATGGTGGAGGCACGGGCGTCTCTCGCCGGACCGGGTGTCGGTCGCGAGCGGGTCGTTCTCGGCGGGGAGCTGCGGGACGCGGTGCTGGCGCTGTCCGAGACCGGGCCGTTGCTCGTGCTGGTCGATCCCGGCCCCGGCCCCGGCCCCGGCCCCGGCATCGACATTGGCATCGGCCAAGCCATCGCGGCCGATCCGCGCAGCGAGGACGAGCTGCTGCAACTCTGGCGGATCGTCGCGGTGCGGATCCGACAGCCGGCACGGGACGCATCGCCGAGTTATCTGCTCGAGTCGCGAGCCGCGGCCGGAGTGCGCGCCGAGGTCGTCGCCGAGCTCAGCGACAGCCACTCGCGCACCCTGGAGGCACTGCTCGCGGTGCTGCGATCGCCCTCGACCGACGACCACGCCGCCCGCCAGGCCGCCGTCGGTGTCGCGGCGCACGCAATGGTGCAGCTGCGCACCTCGACCGATCTCGTCCGCACCTTCACGGAAGAGCCGGTCACCTCCGCGTTCGAGCGGCTGCGTGATGATCTCGTGCCACTCGTGCGCTATCGCGACGTGGACGTGCAGTTCGTCGAACCGCCCGTGGACGGGCGGGCGCTGCCGAGCGAGATCGCCCACGGTGCCCGCGCGATCGTGCGCCGTGCGATTCTGGCATCCGTCGAACAACCGGGCACGTCCCGGGTGCGGGTCAAGTGGGACTGCGACGGCCGCAACCTTCTGATCAGCGTTCGTGACGACGGCCCCGGCGACGAATCGCTCGGCGACGACGCCCTCTATGAACTCCGACAGCGGGTCTCGGCCGTCAACGGCGAGATGACCCTCGCGGCGACCGAGGGATGGGGCTCCGAGCTATCGGTCGTGATGCCGCTCGACCCTCCCCATACCCACGGCGATGACCCGCTCATCGCGCGGCTCGGTCCGCGAGAGCTCGAGATCCTCGAGCTGATGACGCAGGGCCTACGCAACCGGGCGATCGCGGCCCGGCTGGGGATCAGCGAGAACACGGTCAAGTTCCACGTCTCGAAGGTCTTCCGCAAGCTCGGGGTCACCTCGCGCTCCGAGGCGACCGCACTCATCGCCGCGGGCCGCGCCCACCGTTGAGTCAGGCCCGCGCGAGTCGCCAGACGCGGTCGCGCGAGAACGGCTGCTCGTACGGGCGTCGTCCGAGTGCGCGGGCGATTGCGTTGCCGATCGCGGGCGCGACGGGGTTGTACGGCGACTCGCTCATCGACTTCGCACCGAACGGACCGAGGTCGTCGCTCGTATCAGCGAAGTAGACCTCGGTGTCGGGAATGTCGGCGAACTGCGGCACGCGGTAGGTGCGGAACATCGGGTTCACCACGCCGCCGCGGTCGTCGACATAGACCTCTTCGTAGAGCGCGCTGCCGACGCCCTGCGCCACTCCGCCTTCGATCTGCCCGCGGCACTGCGCCGGATTCATGACGAAGCCCGCGTCTGCGGCGTGCACCGACTGCAGGATGCGCACGGATCCGGTGGATGGCTCGACCGCGACCCGTACGGCGTGAACGTTGAAGGCGAGCGAGCGCTCCTCGCCGTATTCGGCGCCGTCAGCGGTCAGGCCCTCGGGCCGAACGCCCGTGCTCGGGTTCGGAGCCGCCGCCGCAGCAGCAGCGACGATCTCGCCGAGCGACACGACCCCCGACGGCGTACGCACCCCCTCGGGCGTGAGCGTGCACGCGCCGGGTTCGGAGCCGTTCAGGGCGGCGGCGATCCCGAGCATCCGGTCGCGCAGCGCGACGCACGCGGCGTACACAGCCTTGCCCGCGACGGTCGTGCCCGCCGATGCGAACGCACCGGTGTCATGTGCGACCCCGTCCGTATCGGCATGCTTCAGCGTCACGCGCCCGCCGTCGACGCCGAAGACGGATGCCGCGATCTGGCGCTGCACGGTGGTGGTGCCGTTGCCGAATTCGGCCGTGCCGGTGTGGAGCTCATACGTTCCGTCGGGCCAGAGCGTCGCGGTGGCGTGCGCGATATGTCCGCGCGGGGCCATCGTCGCGATCAGCGTCGAGGCCATGCCCTCGCCGACGAGCCAGCCATCCGGTGCCGTCACGCCATTGCCCCGAGCCAGGGCGCCCTGCGCGAGGTCGAGGCACTGGTCCAGGCCGTAGCTGCCCCAGCGCACCTCGGGTTCGTGTTCGGCGTGCCACGCGAGCAGGGGGTCGCCGTCGCGGACGGCGTTGATGCGGCGCAGCTCGAACGGGTCGATGTCGAGGCGTTGGGCGAGCAGGTCCAATGCGGATTCGACGCCGAGCTGCACCTGCCCCAGGCCGTACCCGCGGAACGCGCCCGACGGAACATTGTTTGTGTACACGGCCTCGGCATCAACACGTTTCGCCGGGGCGTTGTAGAGGCTGATCGACTCGGAACAGCCATGGAACAGCACGCCGATCGCGTGGTTGCCGTACGCGCCGGTGTCACTCAGCACATCGAGCTTGATCGCGGTCAGGGTTCCGTCCTCATTGGCGCCGAGCTCGACCGAAACCCGCATGGGGTGGCGCAGCGACGCCCGCTGGAACTGATCGGTGCGAGAGAACTCGTACGCGACGGGACGTCCGGTGCGCAGCACGGCAAGGGCCACGAGGTCCTCCGTGAAGATCTCCTGCTTGCCGCCGAAGCCGCCGCCCACGCGGGGTGCGTAGACGCGCAGGCGCTCGCGCGGCAGATCGAAGACGTGGGCCAGTTCGTCACGCGTGAGGAATGGTACCTGGGTGCTGGAGCGGATGACCAGACGGTCGTCTTCGTCCATCCAGCCCACGGATCCGTGCGTTTCGAGCTGTGCGTGACTGACCCGGGACGTCTGCCAGGTTCCACCGACGCGGATCGCGCTGGCGGCGAGGGCCGCTTCGATATCGCCCCCGTATCCATCGTGGAGCGCGGCGACGACGTTGCGCGACGCATCCGCGACACGGTCGTCGGGTGTCCGATCGGCGTGCAGCAACGGGGCACCCGGCATGCGGGCGGCTGCCGCATCGAAGACCGCGGGCAACACCTCGTACTCGACCTCGACCAGCCGACACGCTTGCTCGGCGGCCTGCGAGGTCTCGGCGACGACCGCCGCGACCCGTTGCCCGACGTGGCGAACGATGTCGTCGAGCACGCGGGTGTCGTCCGGGTCGTCGGTGCGATGTTCGTGCCGGGCAGAAGAGTACCGGGTGGCGGGAGCATCCTCATGCGTGAAAACCGCGACGACCCCCGGAACGGCGCGTGCGGCCGAAGTATCGATGGACAGGATGCGTGCGTGCGCATGTCGCGAGGTCACGACCCGCAGCACGAGGGCACCCGTGACGGGTTCATCGAAGGTGTAGGGCTCGCGACCCTGCACCACTCGCCGGGCGGGCTCGGGCGAGACCGAGGTGCCGACACCCGACGGTGTCGCCGTGGCGGCAGCGCCGCAGGAACCCTCGCATGAATCACCGCAGACGGATGTCGGGGCTCTGGCATCCGTCTGCGACATATCTTGTTCGGCGGCTTGACCGGCAACTTGTTCCGCGATGGCCGCTCTCCGCCCTGTCTCGTGCACGGCACCGATGATCGCCTCGCGGAGCGGGCGGTACCCGGTGCAACGGCAGAGGCTGCCCTTCATGCGGCGGTCGAGGTCCGGCAGATCGGCCTCGGTGAGGGTGGAGGCCGTGACGCTCATTCCCGGGGTGCAGAAACCGCACTGGAAGCCGAAGTTCTCGATGATCGCCTCTTGCACGGGATGGAGGTCATCGCCGGGGGCCAGGCCCGCGGCCGTCGTCACCGTGCTGCCGTCGACCCGCATCGCGGGGATGATGCACGAGTGCACCGGCTGGCCGTCGAGGATGACGGCGCACGCGCCGCAATCTCCCGCGTCGCACCCTTTCTTGACCTCGGTGTGGCCGTGCTCGCGCAGCAGCGTGCGCAGGCACTGACCCGGGCGTGGCTCTACCTCGACGGGTGCGCCGTTGATCTCGATCTTCATGCGGTGTTCCCAGAGTCGGCGGGCGCGGCGAGTTCGACGCGGATCCGCTCCGCGAGCTCGATGCTGACACCGCGACGCCAGTCGGCTGACCCGAGGGGATCGGTGTAGAAGTCCGGTGCCCCCGCGACATCGGTCGCGAGCTGCGCCGCCGCGGGAAGCGCCGGATAGCGCAGAACGGTCGGCGTGAGGGTCGCGGCGGTGACGCTGAAAACGGCGCACCCATCGCGGTCGATCCGTCCGGTCACGACCGCTCCCGAACGGCCCAGCTCGGCGAGGGCGATCTTGCGCATGACGGCGCGGGATCGGAGAGCATGCGCGGGGAGATTGACGGCGCGGACAACCTCGCCGCGGGCGAGATCATTCGTGCCGTTGCCCGTCATGAGCTCGGCGACGGGGGTGCGGCGCTCGCCGCCGTTCGGCGTCCAGATCACGGCCTCGCCATCGAGCGCCGACGCGAGAGACACGATCGCGCCCGCGGAGAATGAGCGGCAGACGTTTCCCCCGACCGTCGCGGTGTTCCAGATCTTGAACGAGGCCAGCAGGGCGTTCGCAGCGACGGGGAAGAGAGCGACGGCGGACCAGTCGGCCGGGGCCACGGCATCCGTCGTCCGTCCCTCGGCGAAGGCGACGAGCGTGGCGATCGTGCAGGTCGCGCCGATCGTCAGCCCGGCCGCCGTTACCTCGAGATCACGCCAGCCCATCGTCGTCAGGTCGACCAGGCCGGTGGCGTGGGACTGTGGTTCGCCGAAGAGCCAGGTCCCGCCGCCGAGGATGATCTCGCCCGGGGCGAGGGCGAGGTCGGCGCGGCTGGTCGCGCGCCGGAAGCTCGTGATGGTGTTCAGGTCCACCAGCCCTCCTTCCGCGGATGCGTCGCCGCATCCGTCCATCCAACCAGCGCCCGATTTCGTGAGTGTTTCACGTGCAACCGTGCACTCGGGCCGTTGACGTGCAACTGCGCGCTGGGGCGTCGGGGATTCCGACGCCCCAGGTTGATCGGCGCACCCAGAATGCAGCGCGCGATGCCTACAGCTCGAGTTCGACAGCCGTTTCGAGGGCGGCCTCGATGCTCCGCATCCAGCCGTCCTTGAGCGCGGAGTTCTTCTCGTCGTAGAGTGATGCGCCGTCGACCAGGTTGCTGGACGCGGCGCACACCATGCCGGCACGCAGGCCACGCAGCCGCGCGACGATGTACAGAGCGGATGCCTCCATCTCGACGTTGAGAATGCCCATACGGTTCAGCTCGGCGATCCATTCCGGTGTTTCCGCGTAGAACGCGTCGTCGCTCACGCTGATTCCCCGGAAGGAATGTGTTCCCGACGCCGCGGCGATCCGCTCCGAATGACGCGCCAGCGCCAGCGTGAGCTCGAGGTCGGGGACCGCCGGGAAACCCTTCGGGAGATACGCATCCGTCGTGCCGTCGTTGCGGAAGCTGCCCTCGCTGACGAGCAGGTCTCCGGGCGCTATGCCCGGCTGCAGCCCCGCCGAGCTGCCGACGCGGATGAACGAGGTGACACCGACACGGGCCAATTCCTCGACGGCGATCGCGGTAGACGGGCACCCCATTCCGGTCGAGGTCGCGGTGATGTGCCGGCCCTTGTACCAGCCCGTCATGGTGCGGTGCTCGCGGTTGTGCGCGACCTCGCGTACCTCCGTCAAGAACTCCGCGACGAACGGAACCCGAAACGGATCGCCGGGCAGCAGGGCCACGGACGAGACCTCGCCGGGCGCGATACCGATGTGGTACTGCCGCGCGTTCAGGCCCGCTTGGGACTTATCGACGGGCATGGATGTGGGCGTGGATGCAGATGTGGACACGGGGGCCTCCGGGGTGCTGTGACGGGTGAAGTCAGCAGTCCCCGCCCTGAGCCACCGGCTCGGTTCACCGACGATCGCCGGGAGGTCATGGTTGTTAGGACACGCAGTGCGGAGAGCGTAGCACCGGCCCCGAGGCGGGCGGATCGTCGCTCTCGCGGGACGACCTGTCGGCGAAACACCGGACGTGCGGCCAGACACCCCGTGGCAGGGGTGTCTGGCCGCGCGCGGGGTGTTTCGGTGGCAACCGAGCCCGAGCCCGACCGCGAGCTCGAGCCCGCGACTAGAAGGGCGAGCAGGTCGGAGCTGGGATGCCGGCGCCGCCGGGGGTGCGGGCGTGGATCGGGCCGCGTGCATCCCGCAACGGGCCACCCGATGTCCCGTGTCGCGCTGCGATGATCTCGGCAATGGCGGCGACGGCGGCTTCTTCGGGTGACGAACCGCCGAGGTCCAGTCCGAGCGGAGAGTGCAGGCGGGCCAGGTCGGCGTCCGTCACCCCGCGCTCGCGCAGCGCGATCGCACGCTGCGCGACCGTGCTCCGAGCACCCATCGCGCCGACGAAACCGACGTTCATGCCGAGCGCGGCATGAAGCGCGGGGATGTCGATGCGTTCGTCGTGGGAGAGCACGCAGACGGCCGTTCGAGCATCGACAGAACTGACTTCCGCGGCAAGCGACGTCAGATACTCGCCGGGATCGGCGATCACGATGTCGGTCGCGTCGGGGAAGCGCTCCGAGGTCGCCAGCAAGGGCCAGGGGTCGCACACGGTGACCGCGTATCCCGCCGCGCTGGCCACCCGGCACAGCGCTGCCGCGTGTTCCCCCGCACCCACGATGATCAGGCGGGCGCGGGGAGCCCGAGACACCGCGAGCCAGGTGCGGTCAGCGATCGGGACCGTCTCGGCCAACAGCGCCGCCGCATCCAATTCGGCGAGCGCCTCGGCAGCGACTCGTGAGAGGACGGATGCGTCGGCCACGGTGCCCACGTGAGGCGTGCCGATGCCGAGGGCGATGGTCACGCGCTCATCGCGGGCCGCCATCTCCAGTGCGTGCCGCGCCACCTCATCGTCGGGTCGCAGGACATACGCGAGCACATCCACTTCGCCGCCACACGCGAGGCCCGCGGCGTGCGCGCGCTCGTCGCTGAACCCGAAACGGGCCGCGCGGGCGACTCCGTCGGCCAGCACGGCATGGGCGAGCACGATCGCGTCGCCCTCGACGCAGCCCCCGGAGATCGAGCCGATCACCGAGCCATCCGCCGTGACGGCCATCGACGCACCGACACCCCGCGGAGCGCTGCGCGCGACACGTGTCACCGTGACCACAGCGACCGACTCGCCAACGCTGAGGTGCGGCAGCAGGTCTGCGGCGAGTTCGAGCATCCTGCAACGCTAGCCGCGCGATGTTTCCTGCGCGATACGCTGACGGCACCATGCGCCCGCCGGACTTCGAGCTCACCGATCAGGCGTCCGGTGCCGTGCTCGGCCTCGTGCTCGCTGCCGGCGCTGGTACACGGTTCGGCGGTCCGAAGGCCCTGGCCCGAGACGGCAACGGCATGCCGTGGGTCGTTCGTGCCGTGCGTACCCTCCGCGCCGGGGGCTGCGGTCAGGTGCTCGTGGCGCTCGGGGCCTCGGCGACGGAAGCCCGCGACCTCGTTCCGCCGAATGCCGAGATCGTTGTCGTGCCCGACTGGCGGCTCGGCCTGTCGGCCACGATCTCGAAAGGGCTCGCCGCGGCGGGCGAGCGATCCGCGTCAGCCCTCGTGATCATGCCGGTGGACACCCCGGATGCTCCGCCCGCCGTCGTCCGCCGGGTCATCGCCGCCGCGGCCGTCGCGCCGAGGCGGGCACTCGTGCAGGCGACGTACGGCGGCGACCCCGGTCATCCGGTCCTCATCGGTGCCGAGCATTTCGTTCCGCTCTCACACGCACTGTCGGGGGATCGCGGCGCGAGAGCCTACCTTGCGCGCCACCACGCGCTCGCGGTCTCGTGCGAAGACCTCTGGTCGGGCGACGACATCGACACTCCGTCCTTCACCGACCGCTGAGCCACGGGTGGGGCGCGATCAGCCGCCGATCACGATGTTGAGCGGCGGCGCGCCCCGCAGCATTTGCTCGATCTGCCGACGGATCAGGCGAGCCGCACGCGGCCGCATCGCCGATGTCAATCCGCCGACATGCGGCGCGATCAATACCCCGGGAGTCGTCCAGAGGGGATGCCCCGCGGGCAGCGGCTCCGGATCGGTGACGTCGAGCGCGGCGCGGATGCGGCCACGGCCCGCGTGATCGACCAGCGCGGCGGTGTCGATCAAAGAGCCACGGCCCACGTTGATCACCAGCGCACCATCCGGCAACGCAGACAGCACGGCGTCGTCGACGATGTGCCGCGTCGCATCTCCACCGGGCAGAGTCAGGATGACGATGTCGGCATGGGGGAGCAACTCCGGCAGTTCGTCGACACCGTGCACGTGCCCCCCGTCCTCGTCGCGGGCGTGCGTCGCCACCGGCACGAGATCGACCTCGAAGGGCGCGAGGCGTGCGGCCGTCGCCTTTCCGACACCGCCGTAACCGAGCAGCAACACACGCTGGTCGGCGAGGCCGGTGCTCGCTTCCTGCATCCAGGTCTGAGTGGCCTGCGCGTGTACGAGCTCGGGGATGCGCCGCTGCGCCGCGAGAGCGAGTGTCAGCGCCAACTCGGAGGTGGCCGTCTCGTGCACCGACGCGGCATTGGCGAACTGTCGCCCGGGCGGTAGGTGATCCGCGACTCCGTCGTAGCCGATGGATTGTCCCTGCAGCACGCCGGTCTCGACGCCTTCGAGCCAGTGGAAGCCGCTTCCGCCCGACATGTATGGCACGACCACGAGGTCGAGGTGTTTTCGTGGCGCGGGCCCGTCCATCGGCCACACCAGAACGTCCACGCCATTCGGCACGGGACCGAGGTCCTCGAGAACTTGGGGGGAGGGAACGGTAACGGTGAGCGTGCGGAGTGCGCGGTTCATCCTTCGACGCTAGCGGGCTCCGTCGGGGTCAGGCGTTTTGCAGAACGGCCTCTATGGCACTGGCGAAGAAGATGCGTCCGTCTTCGCCCGAGCGCATCGCGACCGACGTGTCCGGCCCGAAGCCCGGTTCGACGGCGTGCTCGGGGTGCGGCATCAGGCCGACGACGTTGCCGCGGGCGTTCGTCACGCCGGCGATGTCGCGCAGCGAGCCGTTCGGGTTCACTCCGACGTAGCGGAATGCGACCTGCCCTTCGCCTTCGATGCGGTCGAGCGTCTCGTCGTCGGCGATGTAGCCGCCGTCCGCGTTCTTCAGTGGGATGACGATCTCTTGAGCCGGCTGGAACCCGTTGGTCCACGCGGTGTCGGTGTTCTCCACGCGCAGCCGCTGGTCGCGACGGATGAACTGCTGGTGGGCATTGCGGATAAGTCCGCCCGGCAGCAGGTGTGCCTCGACGAGCATCTGGAAGCCGTTGCAGATACCGAGCACCGGCATCCCCTTGTCGGCCGCGTCGCGGATGTCGGTCATGATCGGCGCGCGCGCGGCGATTGCACCGGCGCGCAGGTAGTCGCCGTAGCTGAACCCGCCCGGCAGAATGATCGCGTCGACGCCGTGGAGGTCGTGATCGCCGTGCCAGAGCGCGACCGGCTCGCCGCCCGCGAGGCGCACCGCGCGGCGGGCGTCGGAGTCGTCGAGGGATCCCGGGAAGGTGACGACCCCGATGCGGGGGAGGCTCACTCGCCGACCGTGCCTTCTACGACCGTGCCTTCTGCGCGCGTGCTTTCTGCGCGCGTGCTTTCGACGACCGAGATCTCTACGACGTCCTCGATGACCGAGTTCGAGAGGATCTCGTCGGCGATGCGGCGTGCGGTCGCGAGAACGTCCTCGGTGACCTCGCCGTCGACGGTGAGTTCGAAACGCTTACCCATGCGGACAGCGCTGAAATCTTCGACCCCGAGACGCGAAAGCGCGCCCGTGACGGCTTTTCCCTGCGGGTCGAGCAGCTCTGCCTTGGGCATGACGTCGACGACGATGGTGGGCATGTGACGGCTCCGACTGTGGGGGGCGGGGGTGCCCGACCAGTCTAGGGGCGGTCGCATCCGCGGTCCGATTGAAGCATTCGATTGCCCGTGATCCAATCGTGATAAACGATATGGGAGCGCTCTCTTGATATTCATGGGACCGCTCCCATAGTTTTGGCTCACCCCGATGGGAGCGATCCCACGGAAGGCATGTCGACGGGAACGAGCCCGGCGTCACAGCAATACACATCGACCACATCACGAAGGAGTGACCGTGAATTCACGCGCCGTGCGCAGGGCTGCAACGATCGTCGCCGCCGTATCCGCTTCCGCTATCGTCCTTGCCGGCTGTTCCGGCGGAGGGAGCGATTCGCCTTCGGGGGGATCCGACGAGGAGATCACCCTCACGATCGCCACGTTCAACGACTTTGGCTACACGGACGAGTTCCTCCAGAAGTACGAGGACGAGAACCCGGGCATCACGATCGTCCACAACAAGGCCGCTGAGTCCGGCGACGCCCGCAAGAACTTCTTCCAGAAGCTCGGCAAGGATGGCCTCGCCGACATCGAGGCCGTCGAGGTCGACTGGCTGTCCGAGGCCATGCAGTACTCCGACCTGCTCGCCCCGGTTCCCGACGACCTCAAGGGTCGCTGGATCGATTGGAAGGAAGCCGCCGCGACCGATCCCGACGGCAACCTGATCGGCTACGGCACCGACATCGGCCCGCAGGCGATCTGCTACCGGGCTGACCTGTTCGAGGCTGCCGGCCTGCCGAGCGACCCGACCGAGGTCGCCGCGCTGTTCGACGGCGGTTGGGACACCTATTTCGACGTCGCCGACCAGTACAAGGCGGCCACGGGCAAGACGATGATCGACTCGGCCAATTCGGTGCTTCAGGGCATCGTGAACCAGATGGAGTACACGTACGACAAGCCCGACGGCACCGTCATCGCGACGACGAACCCCGAAATCGAGGACGCTTACACCTCCGTCGTCGAGCGAGCCATCCCGAACGCCGCCTACTCGTCCCAGTGGGGCGATGACTGGATCGCGTCGTTCCAGAACGACGAGTTCGCCACGGTCCTCTGCCCCGGCTGGATGCAGGGCATCATCGAGGGTTACGCACCCGATGTCACGACCTGGAACATCGCCAATGTCTTCCCGAACGGTGGCGGTAACTGGGGCGGTTCGTACCTGACTGTCCCGGCGAACGGTAAGAACGTCGAGGCGGCCCAGGAGCTGGCCGCCTGGCTTTCCGCTCCCGAGCAGCAGGTCGACGCGTTCCTGAACGTCAGCGCGTTCCCGAGCCAGACAGAGGCATACAGCGACACCAAGCTGACGGACCACACGAACGCGTACTTCAACGGAGCGAAGACCGGCGAGATCGGTGCCGACCGCGCCGAGGCCGTGACGGTCCGTCCGTACAAGAGCGCGAACTACTTCAAGTACCACGACGGTCTGCAGAACGCGGTCAACCGCGTCTTCGACGGAACCGAGGACGCGACCAGCTCGTGGAACACGTGGGTCACAGAGGTCGAAGCGTTCTGATGGTCTGAGCTGATGCGGGCCGCGCCCAGCGGTGCGGCCCGCATCACTCGTTTTCCGTGACCGCTACCCCCTGCCACCGAGACCGAAGATACGGAGTCCCACGTGACCGCGACCGAGACCCGGCCCCGGGCGACGCCCCATCCCCGCCCCGAGCGGCAGGATCCCCCGAAGACGAAACTTCCGTTCCGGAGCAAGCTGACGCGGTGGGACCACAAGTACTCGCCCTACGTCTATATCGCGCCGTTCTTCATCCTCTTCGCGATCATCGGACTGTTTCCGATGCATCTTCACGGCGGTGATCTCGTTTCAGGAATGGGACCTGGTCCGTAACTCTGGAACGTTCATCGGGTTCGAGCAGTACGCGTGGATCCTGAACGATCCGAAGTTCTGGACCGCGCTGCGCAACACCTTCAGCATCTTCTTGCTCTCGACGATCCCGCAGTTGGCCCTGGCGATCTTCATCGCGGCGATGCTCGACCGCAACATCCGCGGCAAAACCTTCTGGCGCATGAGCGTTCTGCTCCCGTATGTCATGGCGCCGGTCGCGGTGGCCCTGATCTTCAGCAACATGTTCGGCGACAACTACGGGCTCGTGAACGGCTTCCTGACCGACATCGGTCTTGCGCCCGTCCCCTGGCACAAGGATCCGTTCTGGAGCCACATCGCGATCGCGACCATGGTCAACTTCCGCTGGACCGGTTACAACGCCCTCATCCTGCTGGCCGCCATGCAGGCGGTGCCGCGCGAGTACTACGAGGCCGCGACCGTCGACGGTGCGAACGCCTTCCGCCAGTTCGTCAGCATCACGCTGCCGTCGCTGCGCCCGACGCTCATCTTCGTCGTCATCACGTCGACCATCGGCGGGCTCCAGATCTTCGACGAGCCGCGCATGTTCGACAACACGGGCGAGGGCGGTCCGGCGCAGCAATGGCTCACGATCACGCTGTACCTCTACAACATCGGTTGGGGCGAGTTCAACTTCGGCCGTGCGGCGGCGCTCGCGTGGATCCTGTTCGTCATCATCCTGGCCATCGGCCTTCTGAATCTGCTCATCACGCGACGGCTCGTGCGTGACGACGGGGGTGGTCGCGGCGTCGTACGCAACCGCAGGAGCCGCCGTGGCCGCAAGGGAGACGCATCGTGAGCGCTATCAGCACCTCCGCCCCTGGCAGTCGTCGAAGAGAACCTCCCCAACGCGCGCCAGCGTCGTCGGGGCGAGAAGACGACCGAAGATCCGCGTCATCGCCGCGCGGGCAGTGTGGGTTCTACATCGGGTTCTCGGCGTCGTCGTGGCCTCGGCGATCTTCCCGTATCTACTGGTCGTTCCTCATCGGGTCGGGCACCGCCTCGACGATCAACGACCCGAACATGTGTGGATGGCCGGGCGGCAACTTCATCGAGTAACGCCACCGTCGTGCTCGTCGGCGATCCCGCCGTCAACTTCTGGGTCGCGCTCTGGCAACTCGATCATCGTTCGACCTCATCGCCGTCGTCCGTCGTGGTGTTCTCGACCCTCGCCGGCTGGGCGTTCGCGAAACTCCGCTTCCGCGGCGGAAAGTGGTTGCTGGTCTTCGTGGTCGCGACGATGGCGGTGCCGATGCAGCTCGGGGTCGTGCCCGCTCTACATCGCTGTTCGCCGATCTCGGCTCGACCGGCAACATCGGCGCGGTCATCGTCCCGGCGCTGACAAGCGCGTTCGGCGTCTTCTGGATGACGCAGTACCTCAGCCAGACCGTGCCCGACGAGCTCATCGAGGCGGCCCGCGTCGACGGCGCATCGATGCTGCGCACCTTCTGGTCGATCGGCTGTCGTCGCTGCGCGCCCGGCCGCCGCGATGCTCTTCCTCTTCATCTTCGTCGGCGCCTGGAATCGAGCTTCTTCTGGCCGTTCATCGTGCTCGACCGGCAGAGTCCGACGTTGCCCGTCGCGCTATCGCTGCTACAGGGCAACTATTTCGTCGACTATTCGATCGTCCTCGCCGGCGTGCTGCTCGCGACCATTCCGCTCCTGTTGCTCTTCGCTTTCGCCGGCCAGCAGCTCGTCAGCGGCATCATGGCCGGAGCAGTGAAGGGATGAGCATGAGCACCGATATCAGGAGGGCCCCCATGAGCATGACCGAGAGCACCGAGCGTTCGTTTCCCCGCCGAGTTCCTCTTCGGGGTGCGACCGCGGCTTATCAGATCGAAGGCGCTCGCACACGAGGGGGCCGCCGGGACTCGATCTGGGACGCCTTCCTCGCGGGTCCCCGGGGCCGTCATCAATGCCGATAACGGCGAGTCGCCTGCGATCACTATCACCTGTACCGAGACGACGTCGCGCTGATGAAGTCGATCGGCGTGCAGACGTACCGCTTCTCGACATCGTGGTCGCGCGTGCGCCCGACGGCGGCGCGGTGAATCCCGCAGGGAGTCGACGTTCTACACGCGCCTCGTCGACGAGCTGTCGGGCGCGACATCCAGCCGTGGCTGACCCTGTACCACTGGGACCTGCCGCAGGCGCTCGAGGAGGCCGGCGGATGGCGCAACCGCGACACGGCGCGACCGGTTCGTCGAGTACGCCGGCCACGTGCACGACGCGCTCGGCGATCGCATCCAGGCCTGGACGACGCTGAACGAGCCGTGGTGCTCGTCGTTCCTCGGCTACTCAGCGGGAAGCACGCGCCCGGTCATACAGCAAGACCCGAGGCCTCGCTCGCGCGGCGCACCACCTGCTGCTGGGTCACGGGCTCGCCACGCGGAGCTGCGCCGACGGGATGCCTCGCTGCAGCTCGGCGTCACGCTCAACCTGACCGTGGCCGATCCCGTCGACCCGCACGACCCGCGCGACCTCGACGCCGCGCGGCGCATCGACGGGCAGCTCAACCGGCTGTTCCTCGACCCGATCTTCCGCGGCTCCTATCCCGCGGACGTCGTCGACGATCTCGCCGCCCTCGGGCTCGCGCTGCCGGTGCAGCCGGGCGATCTCGAGGCGATCTCGGCGCCCATCGACGCGCTGGGGGTGAACTACTACCACGGGGATGCGGTGAGCGCCATCCCTTCACCGGGACCGCCCTCGCGCCCGCCGCGCCGACTCGACCGCCGAAGCGCTTCGCCGTTCCCCGTCGATGAGGGCGTGCACTGGCACCCGCGCGGGCTGCCGGTCACCGCCATGGACTGGGAGGTGCAGCCCGAGGGGCTGACGCGCCTGCTGCAGCGCGTGCACGCGAGTACGCCGAGCCCGCGGGCGTCGCGCTCGCCGTGACGGAGAACGGCGCCGCCTATACGACGAAGCAGTCGTCGAGGCCGACGGGTCGGTGCGACGACGTCGAACGCGCCGACTTCGTGCGAGGCGCACCTCGCGGCCGTGCTCGACGCGATCGACTCGGGCGTCCCGTGCTCGGCTACTTCTACTGGTCGTTCATCGACAACTACGAGTGGGCCTGGGGCTACGACAAGCGCTTCGGGATCGTGCGGGTCGACTACGCGACGCAGGTGCGGTCGATGAAGGACAGCGGGCGGGAGTACTGTCGGATCATCGCGGAGCGCACGCTCGATGACGCTGCGAAGCAGGTCGACGCGGTCGATTAGGTCCCGCGCAGGAAGGCACGACATGGCCGACATCGGGACTCGCTCTTCGCGGAACTGCCACGATCGAAGAGGTCGCGGCCGCGGCAGGCGTCTCGCGGTCGACGGTCTCCCGGGTCGTGAACGGGTCGACCTCGGTCAGCCCGACCGCGCTCGAGGCCGTCAACCGCGCGATCTCGAAACTGAATTACGTGCCCAATCGCGCCGCACGTTCTTTGGCGACCCGGCAGATCCACGCGATCGCGCTGGTCGTACCGGAAGACACGACACGCTTCTTCGGGGACCCGTTCTTCGCCGCCATCGTCTCGGGCATCAACAATCGCGTCAATAAGTCCGACTACGTGCTCAACCTGTTCATCGCCAGCGACGACCCCGGCGATAAGACCACCAGCTACCTGCGCAGCGGCAGCGTCGACGGCGCGATCATCGTGTCGCACCACACGAGTGACACGTTCATCGACCGCATCGCGACGGCCGTTCCCGTCGTCTTCGGCGGTCGTCCCGTGCGTGCCCGCGAACGGGATTATTACGTCGACGTCGATAACGTGCGCGGTGGCCAGGAGGTTACCGAGTTCCTCATCGGTCGCGGGTACCGCCGGATCAGCATGATCTCGGTACCCCTGACCATGCCTGCCGGTGTGGACCGGCTCGAGGGGTTCCGTCAGGCGCTCGATGCCGCCGGTCTGGAGCCGGGGCCCGTCGAGGATGGAAATTTCACGGCGGACGGCGGTGCCCGCGCGATGGAGCGCATCCTCGAGGCACCCGAGCGCCCCGACGCGCTGTTCATCGCGAGTGACCTGATGGCGCGTGGTGCGCTCGCCGTGCTGGGACGTGCAGGCATCCGGGTTCCGGAAGACATCGCGATCGTCGGGTTCGATGACTCCCCGGTGGCCACGACTGTTTCGCCGCATCTGACGACGATGCGTCAGCCGTCGTTCACACAGGGAGAGCGCATGGCGGATGTACTCCTCGACCTGCTCGCCGATCGGGATCCGCCCCGGGTCACGATGTTGAACACGGAGCTCATCATCCGCGACTCGGTTCTTCCGGCGGGTCCCGGTCGGTGAGGCTGGGGCTGCCGCCCGGCGCGGGGCTTTAGCGGGAAGCGGTCACGTGGTCAGTCGCGAGAGCAGCTCGCGATATCGACCCGCGGTGCGCACCACGATCTCGTCGGGCAGCTCCGGCGGTTCGCCGGTGCGGTCCCAGTGTGCCGCCAGCCAGTCGCGCACGATCTGCTTGTCGAAGCTCGCCATCCGCTCGTCGGGTGTACCCCCACGCGCCCACGCCTCGGCATCCCAGTAGCGGGACGAGTCGCTCGTCAGTACCTCATCGGCCAGGCGCAGAACCCCCTGCTCGTCGGTGCCGAACTCGAACTTGGTATCGGCGAGGATCAGGCCGTGTGCGGCCGCGCGGCGGGCGGCGCGCTCGTAGATCTCGAGGGATGCGTCCCGCAGGGCGTGGGCGGCCTGCTCGCCGACCAGCTCGACGGTGCGCTCGAAGCTGATGTTCTCGTCGTGCTCGCCGAGCTCGGCCTTGAACGCGGGCGTGAAAATCGGTTCGGGGAGGCGGTCGCCGTTCTCGAGCCCCGCGGGCAGCGGGATGCCGCAGATCGTCCCCGCGGCTTGGTACTCGACCCACCCGGAGCCCGTCAGGTACCCGCGTACGACGCACTCGATCGGCAGCATGTCGAGGCGGCGCACCAGCATGGCCCGCCCCGCAACCTCGGCCGGGATGAGCCGCACGGGTTCGTCGTCGTCCGACAGGGCCGAGTCGGGGGCGAGGTGGTTCGGGACCGCCGGACCGCCGTCGCCGCCCTCCAGCAGATCGAACCACCACATGCTCAGTGTCGTGAGCAGCTCACCCTTGTCGGGAATCCCCGGCGACAACACGTGGTCGAAGGCACTCACACGATCGGATGCAACGACCAGCATCCGTTCTGCGCTGACACCATCCGGGGTGTCGGCCGGAACATACAGGTCCCGAACCTTTCCGGAGTAGACGTGGCGCCAGCCAGGAAGATCAGAGGAGGGGGTCACGCGACCATTATCCCGTGGACGCGGTGGCGGCGCGGGCTCAGCGCTCGATGACCCCGGCGGCGATGTCGGTGCGGTGCTGCGAACCTTCGAGCGCGATCAGGTCGACGGCCTCGTAGGCGCGCTTGCGGGCCTCGGCGAATGTCGTCCCGAGAGCGACGACATCGACGACACGGCCCCCGGATGCGATCAGTCCGCCTCCGTCGTTTCCCGCTTCTGACAAGGCTGTGGCTGCGTGGGCGAGGTGCACGCCCTCGACGGATGCCGCTGCATCCAGCCCACCGATGGGCCGACCGGTCACGGGCGCTGCCGGGTAGCCCTCGCTCGCAACCACCACGGTGACGGCGACCGCCTCGGCGAAGGCCGGCTGGGCGACGTCCTCGAGGGTGCCCGAGGCCGCGGACATCAGCAGCTCGGAGAGCGGGCTCACGAGTCGGGGCAGCACGACCTGGGTCTCGGGGTCGCCGAAGCGCGCGTTGAACTCGATCACGCGCACACCGCCGTCGGTCACGATGAGCCCGGCGTAGAGCAGTCCGATGAACGGAGTGCCCTCGGCATCCAGATGCTTGACGACCGGGAGAGCGACTTCGCGCGTGATGAGCTCGACGAACTCCGCTTCGCCCCCGAATCGCTCGGTCAGCCAGGGGAGAGGGGAGTACGCGCCCATACCGCCCGTGTTGGGGCCCGCGTCTCCGTCGAGCGCGCGCTTGTAGTCCTGCGCGGGGCTGAGCGCACGCACGGTGTCGCCGTCCGAGATGAAGAAGAGTGAGACCTCGGGGCCGGACAGGTGCTCTTCGACCAGCACGGCGCCCTGCGAGAGGTATGACTCGGCGTGCGCGAGGGCGGCCGCCCGGTCCTCGGTGACCAGCACACCCTTGCCCGCCGCGAGGCCGTCGGCCTTCACGACATACGGTGCGCCGAAGGCGTCGAGGGCGTCGCCGACCTCGTCCGGCGTCCGCGCGTGCAGTGCCCGCCCCGTGGGAACACCCGCCGCCTCCATGACGCGCTTGGCGAAAGCCTTCGAGCTCTCGAGCTGCGCTGCAGCCTTGCCGGGGCCGAACACGGGGATCCCCCGCTCGCGCAAGGCGTCGGCGACGCCCGCGACGAGGGGAGCCTCGGGGCCGATCACAACCAGGTCGATGGCCTCGTCGTTGGCGAAGTCGGTGACGGCGCCCGGGTCGACGGAATCGAGGGCGACGATCGTGGCGTCGCGGGCGATACCGGCGTTGCCCGGGGCGGCGAAGATCTCATGCCCGGCCCCCTCGGACTGCAGGGACAGGATGATGGCGTGCTCGCGGGCACCGGAACCGAGGACGAGGATACGCACGCCTCCAGCCTACCGACGTGCCGCCTGGCACTGTTGTGGGCGGGACTGTGACGTCGGGCTTCTCGAGGATCCCGCGTTCGGAATTCAGTCTCCGCGTGGTGGCGTCGGTAGCGCGCCGCGAAAATTCGGGACCCGGCCGGGCCTAGCCATCCCGCGAGACTGAATTGCGAACGGGCTACCGTGGAGACATGCCGCGCGCCATCACCACCGAGGCCGGCCGAGCCGCGCTCGCCGCGGTGCGCGCCGCCGAAACTCCCGCCCGCACCGACCTCGCCACCGCGGTCCGCTACCTGCTGCAGTTGCTCACCGAGAAGGCGCCCGGCAACACGGTCGAGGTCCGGATCCCGCCGTTCGGCGCCGTGCAGGTCGTGCAGGGCCCGCGGCACACGCGCGGCACTCCCCCCAACGTGGTGGAGACGGATGCCGCGACCTGGATCGCCCTCGCAACCGGAGCCGAGACGTGGTCCGCCGCGGTGGCGCTCCGGCCGGGTGCACGCCTCCGGCAGCCGGGCGGACCTCGCGAACCTGTTGCCCCTCAACCCCTGACCGCAGAGCCCGAGGCCCGCCGCAGGTGGATCAGCGCCGCGGAACGACCAGCGGCACCCCGGTGACCGGATGTGGAAACACATCCACCGCCTGTCGATAGACAGCGGCGATCCGATCCGCCGTGAGTACCTCTGCCGCCGATCCCGTGGCCACCACGCGCCCCGCGTCGAGGAGCGTCACGCGGTCGGCAAGCGCCAGCGCGGCGTTCAGGTCGTGCAGCACGATCGCGACGGCGTCCCCCGCGCGAGCGCGGTCGCGCACGACCCGCAGCACGTCTTCCTGGTGTTTGAGGTCGAGTGCCGCAGTCGGCTCGTCGAGCAACAGGATGCCCGTGCTCTGCGCGAGCACACGTGCCAGCGCGACGCGGGCACGTTCGCCGCCCGAGAGCGAGGTGACGGTGCGGTCGGCGAGCACCGCGATCTCGGTCACACGCATGGCCTCCGCCACGCGCGCGTCGTCGTCGTCTTCCTGGGGGTCCGCGCCCAGGGCGCCCGGCCCATCCGCACGACCTCGATGACCGAGAACGGAAAGCTCACCGCGTTCTGTTGCAACAGCACGGCTCGAAGGCGGGCGAGGTCGCGCGGTCGGTGCCCCCGCAGCTCCACCCCGTCGAGGTGCACGGTGCCCGCGACCGGCGACACATCGCCCGCGAGCACGCCGAACAACGTCGACTTGCCCGCCCCGTTCGGGCCGACCAGGGCATGTACCTCGCCTGCCCGCACGTCGATCGCCGCGTCGTCGAGAATCGGCACCTCGTCGAGAATGGGCCGGGCCGAGGCATCCGGCATCACGCGGATTCCGGATGCGACGATCCGCTGCGGGCCCGCGAGCCCCGTCATCCCCACCCTCCGGCGCGCTTGCGCGTTCGCACCAGCAACCACAGGAAGAAGGGCCCGCCGACGAGGGAGGTGATCATGCCGATGGGCAGATCCGCGAGGGGCACAGCGGTCCGCGCGACGAGGTCTGCGAGGGCGAGGAGGAGCGCGCCGCCGAGCGCACTCGTGATCACGAGCGGCAGGTGAGCGGGCCCGATCGCCATGCGCATGAGGTGCGGGACGACCAGTCCCACGAAGCCGATGATGCCCGCGAAGGCGACCGCGGCGCAGACCAGCAGGGCGACGGTGATGATGACCCCGATGCGGAGCAGCTCGACATGAACGCCGAGGTGGCGGGCGGTGCTCTCGCCGAGGGCGAAGAGGTCGAGACGGCGCGCGACACCGATGCCGATCGCGATGCCGACCACGATGAGGGGAACGATGAGCGCGATGTTCTGCCACAGCGCCCCGTTCAGGCTGCCGAGCTGCCAGAACACGATCTGCTCGCGGGTCGAGGTCGTGCCGATGAACGTCAGGAACGCCAGGCCCGCACCGGCGATCGCGTTGATCGCGATCCCGGTCAGCAACAGCGTGACGACCTCCGTTCGGCCGCCGGACCGGCTGATCAGGTAGACCGCGAACACCGCGACCAGTCCGCCCGCGAACGCCCACGCGGGTGTTGTCCACAACCCGAACATGGTGAGTCCGAATGTCAGGCTCGCGGCGGCTCCGAGGGCGGCCCCGGACGAAACCCCGACCACCGCCGCGTCGGCCAGGGGATTGCCGAAGATCGCCTGCATCAAGACTCCCGAGACCGCGAGCGCGGCGCCGACGAGCAAGCCCATGACGATACGGGGCAGCCGGATGTCGAGCAGCACGCCGGTCGCGGTCGGAGCATCCGGCGCCCAGGCGTTGTCGATCCCGACCGCACGCAGCAGGATGCCCACGACCTCGGTCGGCGACACAGCGAACTGACCCGCGCCCAGCGAAAAGACGACGGTCACGATCAGCGCGACGGCGAGGCACAACGTCATCATCACGAACCGCGGGCGGCGGTTGCGGGCGAGTGTCGGCAGCACCACCTCCGCGCTCGAAACCACCCCGCGCTCGAAGGAACCGAGCGCAGAGATTCTGCGCTCGCGGCACGATTTCTCACGGGGCAGCGCTCGGGGTTGTCTCGGCGGGTGCGGGGGAGTCGGCTGGCGCGTAGACGGCGCGGGCGAGGGCGCGGATGATCTGGGCACTGCGTGGGCCGAAGCTCAGGATCTCGGTGTCGGCCATATCCACGACACGGCGGTGCTGGCCGGCGGGGGTCTGTGCGAGTGCCGGGATCCGCTCGATGAGGCCATCGATCCCGCCGACC
Source organism: uncultured Actinomycetota bacterium (assembly GCA_963740165.1). GTDB lineage: Bacteria > Actinomycetota > Actinomycetes > Actinomycetales > Microbacteriaceae > Microbacterium. The sequence goes on from CAVUDC010000003.1 coordinate 61,063, forward strand.
GAGGCGAGGCCGTCCGTCATCATCACGAGCACGTCGGGTTGTGCCGCGACCAGGGCTTCGGCGGTCATGGGCTTCATGCCCTCCCAGCCGATTTCGGAGGCGACGTCGACGCCACCGACCGCCTCGATCAGGGAGTCGGCTCCCGAGTCTCGACCGAAGATGTAGTAGACGTTCGCGTTGCCGCGGACGTAGAGGAACAGCATGCGTGCCCGGTCGGCCGGGTCTGTCGGGGTGATCGCTGCGATCTCGGCACGCGCATCCTCGACCTCGGTGTCGAGGCGGTCGATCAGGTCGCACCGCGGGACGGCACGCCGAGCGCCTACGGCGATCTCGTTCACCAGGTCGTCAACGGTGTCGACGCGGCGCTCCGACGAGACGACGACCACGGGTATGCCGGCCTCACGCAGTTGCTGTCGCACCTCTTTGGGGCCGATCGAGGTGTCGGTGAGCACGATGGTGGGAGCAATTTCGAGGATCGCCTCGGCATTCAGGGTGTGCCCGCTCTTCGTGACGACGGGCAGATCCTCGGTTCCGGCGAACGCTGTCGAGAGGTCGCGTCCGACCGACGTTCCCGCCCAGCCCGAGGCCGAACACGGTGGCCGCGATCGTGCCCGAAATATCGATCGGGAGGATGCGGCTGACGTCGGTGATCTCGACCTCGCGGCCCTCGGCGTCCATGACGGTGACCGGGAGGTCGGGTGCGGCGTCGTCGTCGACCGGGGTGACACCGCGAGTCGATAGGCACGCGGTCGAGCCCCCCGTCGTCGCGCGAACGTCGTCGACGAGGTCGAGTGATGCGAGGGGGGCGTCGGCATGCACGCAGGTGGCGGATGCCTCGGCTCCCGCCACGGCGCAGCCCGAGAGGGTGCACATCGCGGCGACGAGGAAGAGGGCGAGAGTGCGTTGCATTAGGACAGGCTAACCTAAATGTTGACGAATCCAGAGGTCATGCCCTACCGTCGAAAAGGCAAACAAGTTAGCTAAGCCTAACCTCATGCATCCCGACCATCCGGCATCTCCGGCGATCTCGTTCGCGTGCGACCGAGCGCCGCTATGCGTGTCTTTCGGAGACCCATCATCGTGACCGCAGCACCCTCGATCACCCCCATTCGCAGCATCCTCGCCGCCGTCCTGGCCCTCATATTGGTCGCCGCCGGCGTGGTGGGAGCCGTGCCCGCACGCGCTCTCGACGGCGCGGTGATTTCGGCGCGGGCACCGTGACGTCGGCCTCCGAGGGATCCGGGCTGACGGTGTCCGTCGAGGCATCCGGCCTCGGCACAGCTACGCAGGCCTACGCGGCGCTGATCGTGAAGGGCACCGAGTCGCAGATCAGCGGCTCGGGCGGCTACGCCGCGTTCGCGATGCCGTTCCCCTCGATCGTCGACGGAGCGACATCCTTCGCCCTGACCGCGGCACCGGGCTCGCTCGATCGCACCCAGACCTACGAGGTGCTCATCTGGCAGGTCCATTCGGCCGCCGACTCGGCGACGATCTACGCGCGCAGCGACGTCGCGATCACCTCTACGCAGTGGGATGCGGTCTTCCCGCCCGCTGAGCCCGAGCCGGAGCCGACGACGGAGCCCACCACGGAGCCGACCGCCGAGCCCACGACCGAGCCGACGACGGAGCCGACCGCAGAACCCACCGCCGAGCCCACGGAACCTCCGGCATCCGCTCCCGAACTCTCGGTGTTTCTCGCCGATGGCGTGACGCCCGTCGCTGACACGGTGGTTCGCGCGGGCGACACCCTCGTGGTGCGCGGCACGGGATACGACCCGACCGCGAACGTCGGCGGCCGCGGCGCGCCGATCCCGAACACGCTGCCGCAAGGCACCTACGTCGTCTTCGGACACTTCGCCGAGTCTTGGCAGCCCTCGCAGGGCGCCGCGAGCAGTACCCGCAAGGTCGGATCGCAGAAGTGGGCGCTCGCCGAAGTGGTGCTGAACCAGGTTCCGAGTAACTACCAGGCCGCGGTTCGCGCACAGTGGGCGTCGATCGAATCGGATGGTTCTTTCGAGACGACCCTCACCGTCACCGAACCGAGCGCCCTCGTTGAAGGAGGTCGCTACGGCGTCTACACCTACGGTGCGGGCGGTGTGAACAACGCGGCCCAGGAGCGCGAGGTTCTCGTCGATGTCATGTCGGCGCCGTCGCTGTCCGTCTATCTCGAAGACGGCGTGACGCCCCTGGGTGAGAACACCGTGGAGTTCGGTGACACACTCGTCGTCGAGGGCTCCGGATACGACCCGTCCGCGAACGTCGGCGGCCGTGGAGTGCCGATCCCGAACACCCTGCCGCAGGGCACCTACGTCGTGTTCGGCAGCTTCGCCGAAGAGTGGCAGCCGTCCGAGGGCGCCTCGAGTGCAACACGCAAGGCGACCTCGCAGAAGTGGGCGCTCGCCGAGAGCGTGCTCGACCAGGTGCCGTCGCAGTACCAGTCGGTGATCCGTGCGCAGTGGGCGCCGATCGCATCGGATGGCTCGTTCCGCACGACCGTCACGGTGACCGAGCCCGCGACACCGCCCGAGGGCGGTCGGTACGGGGTCTACACCTACGCGGCAGGCGGCGTAACGAACGCCGAGCAGGAGCTCAGCGTTCCCGTGACGCTGACGCCGCCGCCCTCGATCGACGTGACCGTGCCCGAGGTGTCTCAGGCCGATGGCGCCTCGATCCGTGTGCTCGGTTCGGACTTCGCCGATATCGCCGGCGCCTACGCGGCGGTCATCGAGAAGGGCGCGGAGTCCTCCGTCACCGGCAGCGGCGGGTACGTCGCGTTCGGTTATTGGATGACGCCGGGTGCGATCACCGGCGGGGCGTTCGACAAGACGATCGTCGCTCCGACAGAGAAGCTCGACCGCACGAAGCAGTACGAGGTCATCGTCTGGCAGGGGCACACCACTCCGACCGACGAGACGATCTACGCACGAGCGGATGTCTCGATCAGCCCGTCGCAGTGGGACATCCTGTTCCCCGGCACGGTGCCCGAAGAGCCCGAGGTCCCGTCGACTCCGGTCGATCCGGCCGCCCCCGCCCAGCTCGTCGAGGGCGGCCAGCTCAGCTGGGGCATTTCGGCGCGGTTCATGACCTACATCACGGGCACCGCGAACGGCAGCGTCACCGTTTCGGGAGGCGCGACCCGCTCGGGCGGTCTCTTCCAGTTCGGCCAGGCGGCTGGTTCGACCTACGATCCGGTGACCGGACTCGGAAACGTGTCTTACGCCGGCGCTGTGCGGTTCACGGGCCACGGGGGCATCCTCGACGTCTCGCTCGCGAACCCCGAGTTCCGCTTCACGTCGCCCGCTTCGGCGCAGCTGTGGGTCACGAACGGCGGCACCCGCCTGCACCTCGGAAACGTCGGGGTCGGCACGGCTGCCCGCAGCGTCTCGGGCTCGGCGGTGACGTTCACGAACGCGGCCGTCTCGCTGACCTCGGCGGGGAGCGCCCTGTTCCAGGGCGCGTACACGAGCCTTGACCCGGTCACCTTCAGGATCGGATCAGCGGCGGCGGCGCCCTCGGGTTCGACCGGCACAGTCGCCACGGCGGGCGCTGCCACACAGTCGGTGGCACGCACCATTCCGACCACGCCCCCGGCGACCACCGGCATCGTGCTCGACGCCGACACGCTCGCCGCCCTCTCGTCGGGCGCAGCGGTCACGGTCCAGGCGGACGGCTTCGCCGCGGGCGAGACCGGCATTGCCGTGGTGGTCTATTCGACGCCGACCGTGTTGGCGACGAATCTCGTGGCGGATGCATCCGGTGTCGCGACCTGGACCGGTTCGCTCCCCGCAACCCTCCCCGATGGCGAGCACACCCTGACCTTCCAGGGTTCGGTCTCCCGCGGCGTCGCCTTCACCCTGGCGCGGGCCGAGGCCCTCGGCGCGTGTGTGGTCGAGGACGCCTCGATGCGATGGGGATTCAAGGAGTCGTTCCGCACCTACATCGAGGGCATCGCGGCGGGCGGGTGGGAGCTCGACGGCGTCGCCTACGACTACCCCGACTTCGTCTGGGCGGCTGGCGCGGGATCGCTCGACACCGAATCCGGCGCGAGTGCCGTCACGGGAGTCGTCGACTTCGGGGGCACGATCCGATTCACGGGCCACGACGGCGCGCTCGACACGTCGCTCACCGCCGCGCGCATCGAGTTCGCGGGTGATGTCGGCTACGTCGTCTTCGACATCACGGGTACGACCCAGTCGGGCGAGCCGATCGCGATGACCGGCGTTCGGTTCGCCGAGTTCGACGTGCCAGCGGATGCCGTGGGCACCGACTCGATCGTGCTCGACGGGGTCGCGGTGACGCTGACCGCCGCCGGTGCGACGGCTTTCGGCAGCTACCCCGAGGGTGAACAGCTCGACCCGTTGACCCTTGAGATTCCCCTGGCGGCAGACTGTGGTGTGGCAGCCGTTGCCGCACCGATCGATGACGACGAGCCGCTCGCGGCGCCCGAGACGGATGCCTCGGCGACCACGGATCCGCTCCCGGTCTGGCCCTGGGTCGCCGGGGGAATCGGGCTGGCGCTGATCGTCGCCCTCGCCGTCACGATCGTCGTTCGTCGCCGTCGCGCGGTGGACGCAGCCTCAGCCGATGCGGTCGCCCACGACCAGGCCGGACCGTCCGTGTAGGTGCGACAATGGAGGGGTGAGCAACGAAATCGTCGAGGGGCGCGTGCGCCGGGCCCCCAAGTACGGGGTCTTCCTGACGGTGGGCGCGCTCCTCGGAGTCCTCGTCACCCTGATTCTGGCCTTCGCCACAGGCGAAGAGGCGATCAGCCCGCTGACGGATGTCACGTACTCGTCGACCCAGGTCTTCGGGTTCCTCGCCCTCATCGGTATCGCTGTCGGTCTGGCCGTCGGGGGAGTCGTGGCACTCGTGTTTGATCGCGCTTCGCAGCGCCGCGCGCGCACCGTCAGCTTCGACCACGAGACCATCGTCGACTGACATCTGAACACGGCGCTCTGCGTCGGTTCGACCTCTGGTTTCCAGATGGGAGAACTCTCATCTTTTCGCCGTGTTTTCGGCGCGATTTGGGGCTTTTCGGGGCGTGAATGTCGGTGGTCATCCGTAGAGTTTCGAACATGCATTCGAACACTCGTGGGGTCGATGTCAAAGCTCGGGACTTCGCAGACCGGTGCGCTGAGGCGATGCGTGTGGCCGAGCAGGGGCAGGCCGCGCTGGCCCGCATTTTCGCGGAGGCAGCCGCGGAGGGGATGCACCGGGTCGCGGAACTCGCCTCCCCTTCTTCCCGCGAGGCGGAACTGCCTTTTCGTTCATTGGCGGCGGAACTCGGTGCCGCAACGAACATGTCCGACCGGACCGTGCAGCGCCGTATGAACGATGCCGCGGTGCTGGAGGAGTCGTTCCCAGCCACGTTCGCGGCGTGGGATGAGGGACGGGTGAGTACCGGGCACGTTGCGGTGATCATGGAACACGGCCTCCCGATCACCGACTCGGACGCACGCGCCCTGTTCGAGACTGAAGCGCTGATGCGTGCCGAAGAAACCACACCGGGACGGCTGGGGTCATCCCTCGCGCGGCTTGCGGAGTCGCTGCAGCCGCGACCGCTCGCGGAACGGCACGAAGAGGCGCGTGCGTCGCGGGGTGCGTGTGTGCGGGACATCGGGGATGGGATGGCGGAGTTCAGCACCATCCAGCCCGCTGTGCTCGCGCATGCGATGCACGACCGGATCACGCAGCAGGCCCAGGCGATCAAGAACGCCGACCCCACGGATGTGCGGACGATCGATCAGATTCGTGCGGACCTCGTCGCGGACATGATGCTGACAACGACCCCCAACGTTGAAACGGGTTCCGGGTTCTCGGACGGGTTCGGGGGTCTCGGGGCGATCCGCGGGATCGTGAACGTCACGGTGCCCGCGCTGGCGCTGGCCGGCGTGACCGACGAGCCCGCCGAACTGGTGGGCCGATGCCCGATCGACCCGGCCACGGCCCGGCAACTCGCGGGACACGCGACCGGATGGGATCGCGTTCTGGCTGACCCGATCACCGGGTGTGTGCTCGCCGTGGACCGGTACACACCGTCCGCCGACATGAAACGGTTCCTGCGGGCGAGGGATCAGCACTGCCGATTCCCCGGATGCCGGCAACCCGCCCACCGGTGCGACCGGGACCACACCCTCGACTACGCGTTGGGAGGTGAAACCAGCACCTGCAACCTCGCGTGTCTCTGTAAACGACACCACACCCTGAAGGGCGAGACCGCGTGGACCGTCCGACAACTCGGCGGCGGAATCCTGGAATGGACCTCACCCGGTGGCCGCGTCTACATCGACAAACCACCGCCCGCGCTGGTCATTTTCACCCCGAACACGGATCCACCACCGTTCTGAGGCAGCGTTTACGCGAGTTCGGCGATGATCGGGTGGATCGCGGCGTCGAACGCGACGACATCGCTGCGCAGTCCGTCCGTCACGGCGATCGTGAGTGACCCGATCCACCAGACCCCGCGTTGCGTGAGCGGAAGAACCTGCACGTTGAGCTCGAAAGCGTGGGCACGTCGCCCGACCTCGCGTTCGTGCTGGGCGATAGCGCCCGCATAGGCCCGGTACGAAACGCCGGACCTTCCGAGCGAGTCTCCGGCGTGGCGATCGTGAGCCGCGCGAGCGAAGGCGACGGCGCTGGTGTGCGGGGCGATCGCCGCCCGCAGGTCGTCGAACCCTTCGACGGGCAGCGCGACGTAGGTTTCGAACCCGTCGACCAGGTCGAGAGGCCCCGAAGCGGGATGAGCTTGCGGCTCGACGGTCATCGCCCAGTATTCGCGCCACTGTCGCTCGAGCCGAGACTGCTCCGCCTCGTCGCGTTCGATGTCGTTCGACGACAGCCCGCGCAGGGGCGGCAGCTCGTCGGGCCAGCGCACCCCCACGAGCTGGCGCAGCGCAAGGGCCAGGATGACCGCGACATTCGCATCCTCGCGGATCACCCACTCCGGACCTGCGGCGCTGGGCATGCCGTCATTGTAGGTCGCGGGCCCCTCGGCCCTCGACAGCGGGTACCGGAGCGGGGCGACCGAATCCGACGCCCCGGACGGGCCGGTAGGCTGTGCGGGTGGCCTCAGCCTCGCTCAATCCTTACGCCGCCGCCGGAGTAGACACCGCGGCAGGCGACCTCGCCGTAGAACTCATGAAGTCAGCGGTGCGCGCAACGCATGGTCCCGAAGTCCTCGGGGGCGTCGGCGGCTTCGCGGGTCTGTTCGACGCGCGGGCTCTTCGCGACTTCGATCACCCGCTCCTCGCGACGAGCACGGATGGCGTGGGCACCAAGATCGCGATCGCCCGGGCCATCGACAAGCACGACACTGTCGGGATCGACCTCGTCGGCATGGTCGTCGACGACATCGTCGTGGTCGGCGCCCGGCCGCTCTTCATGACGGACTACATCGCGTGCGGCAAGGTAGTTCCCGCGCGCATCGCGGACATCGTCGCGGGCATCGCGCGCGGTTGCGCCGAGACGGGCACGGCCCTGGTCGGCGGTGAGACCGCCGAGCACCCGGGCCTCTTGGCCGACGACGACTACGACATCGCGGGAGCAGCGACGGGCGTCGTTGAGGCGGCGGACGTACTCGGCCACGAGCGCATCGTCGCGGGCGACGTCGTGCTGGCACTCGCCTCAAGCGGCCTGCACTCGAATGGATTCTCGCTCGTCCGCCGCATCATCACGGACCGCGGGATCGCCTACACCGACCGCGCCGCCGAACTCACCACCGCGACATCCAGTGCCGCGACATCTTGGGGTGAAGCGCTCCTCGAACCGACCCGCCTCTACACGACTCCGCTTCTGCGCCTCGTCGACGAGCTGCGTCCCGGCGCGGGCGTCCACGCGCTCAGCCACGTCACCGGCGGCGGTATCGCGGCCAACCTCGCGCGCGTGCTGCCGCAGGGAACCTGGGTCGATGTCGACCGCACGACGTGGTCACCACCGCCGGTCTTCCGTGTGCTCGCCGATGCGGGACGCATCACGCTCGAGCAGACCGAGGGCACCTGGAACCTCGGCATCGGGTTCCTCGCGGTCATTGCCGCCGATCGGTCCGACGCGGCGATCGCGGCGCTCGGTCGGGACGGCATCGCCGCCTGGCCTGTGGGCACCGTGCGCGACGACCCGCTACCCGAGGGCGATTTCGAACAGGGAGCCAAGGGGGTCGACGGCGGCGCCGTACGCCTCGTCGGTTCCTACGCGGATGGAGCGAACTAAACCCCATGTGCGGCATCGTTGGGATGGTCGGCCAAGGGTCGGTCAATCAGGACATCTATGACTCCCTGCTGCTGTTGCAGCACCGCGGGCAGGACTCGACGGGCATCGCCACGGCCGAGCCGAGCGGCATCTTCCACATCGCGAAGGCGCGCGGTCAGGTGCGCGAGGCTTTCCGTACACGTGACATGCGTGCCCTGATGGGCACGATCGGGCTCGGTCACGTGCGCTACGCGACGAAGGGCACGGCGGGCAATGAAGAAGAGGCGCAGCCTTTCTACGTCAACGCTCCGTACGGCATCGTCCTGGTGCACAACGGCAATCTGACGAACACGCGTGAGCTGACGCAGGAGCTGTTCAGCAAGGATCGTCGACACCTCAACACCACCTCCGACACCGAGCTGTTGGTTAACGTCCTCGCGAACGAACTGCAGGCGTCGATCTCAGGCCTCGATCTCGATCCCGAGCAGATCTTCCAGGCCGTGTCGCGCGTGCACGAGCGTGTCGAGGGGTCGTACGCCACGATTGCGCTGATCGCCGGTCACGGGCTGCTCGCGTTCCGCGATCCCTTCGGCATCCGTCCGCTCATTCTGGGCACACGCAAGACCGCGGCGGGGAGCTACGAGTGGATGGTCGCATCCGAATCCCTCGTGCTCGAGAACGGCGACTACGACGTTGTGCGCGAGGTGATGCCCGGCGAGGCCGTGTTCATCGACCTCGCGGGGCACCTGCACATGAAGCAGTGCGCCGCTGACGCGAAGCTCGTGCCGTGTTCGTTCGAGTACGTCTACCTGGCGCGTCCCGACTCGATCATGAACGGCATCTCGGTCTACGAGGCCCGTCTGCGTATGGGCGACCGTCTCGCCGACACGATCGCCAAGTACACCCCCACCGAGACAATCGACGTGGTCATGCCGATCCCGGATTCGTCGCGTCCGGCAGCGATGCAGGTGGCGCGCAAGCTCGGCATCGAATACCGCGAGGGGTTCTACAAGAACCGTTACGTCGGCCGGACGTTCATCATGCCCGGTCAGGCGGTGCGCCGAAAGAGTGTGCGGCAGAAGCTCAACGCGATGTCGAGCGAGTTCAAGGGCAAGAACGTGCTGCTGATCGACGACTCGATCGTCCGGGGCACGACCAGCCAGCAGATCATCCAGATGGCTCGGGATGCCGGGGCCAAGACGGTCACGTTCGCCTCCGCGGCCCCGCCCGTCCGCTACCCGCACGTCTACGGCATCAACATGCCCTCGCGTCAGGAGCTCGTCGCCCACGACCGCACGATCCCCGAGATCGCGGAAGAACTCGGCTGTGACTTCCTCGTCTACCAGGAGGTCGACGACCTCAAGGCCGCGATCCTCGAGGGGTCGGATGTCACCGACCTCGACATGAGCTGCTTTGATGGCCGCTACATCACGGGCACGGTCTCGGACGAGTACCTGGCCTGGGTCGAGGGCTCGCAGACCTCCTGACTCCTGGGTTCGCCCAGCGGGAATGCCTGGATGTCGCAGGCGCGGAGTACGCTCGCGCTCATGCCATTTATCGAGGCGAGTGATCTCGTCAAGACATACCAGCCGAAGGGCGCCCCCGAGGTGCGGGCGCTCGACGGCTTGAATCTGACCGTGCCCGAGGGCACCGTCACCGCGCTGCTTGGGCCCAACGGTGCGGGCAAGACGACGACCGTCAAGGTGCTGACGACCCTGATCCGACCGGACTCGGGTGCCGCGCGCATCAACGGCATCGACGTTCTCGCCGACCCCCAGGCCGTCCGTCGAATGAGCGGCGCGAGCGGACAGTACGCGGCAGTGGACGAAAATCTCACCGGATTCGAGAACCTGCTCATGGTCGGGCTGCTCTACCACCTGGGTCGCAAGCGAGCGGCGCAGCGGGCGCGAGAGCTCATCGAACTGTTCGACCTGGTCGATGCTCAGAATCGACCCGTCAAGGGTTTCTCGGGCGGCATGCGCCGAAGGATCGACCTGGCCGGCGCTCTCGTGATCAACCCGCCGGTGCTGTTCCTCGACGAACCGACGACCGGCCTCGATCCGCGTAGTCGGCTCGCGCTCTGGGATGTGATTGAGTCGCTCGTCGCGGGCGGCACGACGGTGTTGCTGACGACCCAGTACCTAGAAGAGGCAGATCGTCTCGCCGATTCGATCTCCATCATCGATACCGGTCGGGTCATCGCCGAGGGCACGGCCGACGAGCTCAAGTCATCGGTCGGGGGACAGCGGGTGGCGATCAGCTTCGCGCAAGAAGCTGATGCGCCCGCGGTCGAGCAGGTTCTGCAGCGATACGGCACGGGGCCGGTGGTCTCCGACGGAGGGCGCACCCTCGTTGTCCCCGTTGCGGACGGGGCCGACGCCCTCGGCAGGATCATGGCCGATGTAGCCACGGCCGGCATCGAACTCCACGACGCGGGCATGCGCCGCCCGACCCTCGACGACGTGTTCCTGCAGCTCACGGGGCATGCCGCCGAAGACACGCAAACCGAGGAGACGGCAGCATGACGACGTCCGACACCGCTCGCGGTACGACGCCGTCCCCGGCCGGGTCACTTCAGCCCATCCCCGGCACGACGGTCAGCCGCTTCCTCTCCGATGGCTACGTCGCGACATGGCGCAACATCAAGAAGATCGTGCGCGTCCCCGACATCCTGGTGTTCACCCTGATCCAGCCGATCATGTTCGTGCTGCTGTTCACGTTCGTTTTCGGTTCGTCGATCGACATTCCCGGTGAGAGCTACACGTCGTTCCTCATGGCGGGCATCTTCGCGCAGACGATCGTCTTCGGGTCGACCTACTCAGGTTCCGCGATGGCGCAGGATCTGAAGGACGGGATCATCGACCGGTTCCGCACGCTTCCGATGAACGGAGCGGCGGTGCTCATCGGACGCACGGTCGGCGACCTCGTGATCAACGTGCTGTCGCTGATCGTGATGATGCTGACCGGTCTGCTGGTCGGCTGGCGTGTGGAGTCGTCGGTCGTCAGCTTCCTCGCGGGGGTCGGCCTGCTCATCCTGTTCTCGTACGCCTTCTCATGGGTGATGAGTTTTCTGGGGCTCTCGGTGCGCAGCCCCGAGATCATCAACAACGCCTCGTTCCTCATTCTCTTTCCGCTCACGTTCATCTCGAACGCGTTCGTCCCGAGCGAGAACCTGCCGGGGCCGCTCCGTGTCTTCGCGGAGTGGAACCCCGTGTCGGCCCTCGTGCAGGCGGCACGCGTTCTGTTCGGCAATGTCGCGGAGGGATCGCCGACGGCGGATGCGTGGCCGCTGCAGAACCCGGTGCTTTACGTGCTGATCTTCACGGTCGTGATGCTCGTCGTCTTCGTGCCGCTGTCGGTCCGCAAGTTCGCGTCGCTCAACCGCTGACCGGGCTCGCCGAGCACAACGTCGGAATCCGTCGATGATTCAGCGTCAGGACCCGGAGTTGCGGGGCTGATGGACGGCGCGAGTCGCGGTTAGGCGACGTCGTGCGCGGAGAGGCCGTCAGGCCTTTTCGTCCTCGTACTCGTCCGCCCACTTGTCGACGTAAAGATCGTCGTTCGTGTGCCCGAGCTCACGTTCGAGCGCGGTGTAGTTGACCGACGGGCTGTAAGACTTGAGCTCGCGAGCGATCTTGGTGTGTTTCGCCTTCTGACGGCCACGACCCATGCGAGACCCCCTCACGACTAGAGCTGCGGGCATGTCTGAGGTGCCCGATGCATTCACGAGACCGGCTCGAGGCCGGTAAGAGTAGCATTCAGAATAGCACGGGCGCACACGGGCAAGCCGGGTGCTCCGCTACCGTGAGGGAGCAGCGATGACCACCATCAACCCAGATTCCTCGAATGGTGCCAGCGACGGCGAGCGCGATGCTGCGCTACGCGGCGCGGTCATTGTCGCCGCGGTGCCCGGCCAATCTGCTCGGGTGATGCGCGAGGGTGCACACTTCGCCCGTCTCATGAACGCGCCGCTCGTGATCGTGCACGTCGACATGACGCGCTTCGTGACGTATGAAGACCCGGATGGCTACGTGCACTCGGCCCCGCTCGACATCGACATCACGCCGGGCGCGGCCGAGCTCGATTCGGTGCGGCAGGCTGCCCACGACGCTCTCGACGCCAAGGGTGTCGCATGGGAGTTGCGTCAGCTCGTCGGCGATCCCGCCATCGCCCTGAAGAACTTCGCCGAGCGTCTCGACGCCAAACTGCTCGTGGTCGGCACACGCGACCGCGGTATCGGTGAATCGATCCGGGAGTTCTTCACCGGGTCGGTGGCCGCGCGCTTGGCCCACCGCCAGCACCGCCCGGTTCTCGTCGTGCCGCTCGGCACGGCGGCCGCGGACGACGAGGACCTCTGGCCCCAGGAATGAGTGGGGCGGCTCCGAGAACCGCCCCACTCATTTGCCGGGCCGGGCGAACCGACACTAGCCAGCTTCGAACAGGTCAGCGACCGAGCGCCGATCGCAGATCCTTCAGAGCACCCTCGAGGGATGCCGCGAGGTCGTCGATCACACCCGATTCGAGCAGACGACCGCGAGCCACGTGCGTCCGCAGCTCTGCGCGGAGGCGCCCACGGAAGTCGTTCACGATTGCATCGGCTCGGTGGAGTTGTTCGCGGCTGCGCCCGCGCGGATCATCCGAGGGGGAGGACGGTGCATCCGCGTCCCGCTCGTCCCGGGCCGAAGCGGCCAGATCTGCTCGCAGACTCTTCATCGCCTCACGGACGCTTCCGCGCACCTCGTCGGCGATCAGGCGGACCGAGTCGGCCAGCCCCGCCTCGATGCCCTCGAGATCGCCCGCACGCGATGCCACCTCGGCGCGTCCAGCCGCTGTGATCTCGTAGACGGTCTTGCGGCCGTCGACGCTCTTGGTGACGAGGCCTTCTTCTTCGAGCTTGGCGAGGCGCGGATAGACCGTGCCGGCGCTCGGGGTGTATGTGCCGCCGGTGCGGTCTGAGAGTGCCTGGATGATGTCGTAACCGTGGCGCGGTGCCTCGTTCAGCAGGTTGAGCAGGTACAGGCGGAGATCGCCATGCGAGAAGACGGGACTCATCGTGCGTCCTCGACATCCACATCGTGGTGAGCAGCGGTGTCATCGACGGCCGGAGTGTTTTCGCTGACCGACCGGCGAAGCACGGTCACGTCGCCTGACACCGTGTTGGTGCGGATGTCTGCGAACGACCCGCTCAGTTCACCCGTCGAACCGGTGTAGCTAGTCGGACCCGAGCCGGACCGCACCACGCCGTCGACCTGCACGCGACCGCTCACGCTGCGCGCGACGTAGTTGGCCGCGAGGGATTGATCGAGGCGCACCGTGGCGTTGCCGTTGACGGTGTTGAGACCGATCTGATGGACGGGACCGGTGGTGTCCAGCATGACGCTGCCCGAGACGGTGTCGACGGTGGCCTTCCGGATCGTGCCGGTCGCCGCCACGTCGCCCGACACACTGTTGGCGGTCAGTGCGCCCACCAGTTCGTGGGCCTGCACGTCACCCGAGACGGCGTTCACCTGCAGGTCGCCCGTGAGTCCGTCGACGATGATGTCACCCGAAACCGTGTTCAGCCGCACGTCGCTCGCGAGTCCGGCGACGAGCGCGCTGGCCGAAACGACGCCCAGGTTGAGCGCGATGTTGCGCGGCACGGCGACGCTGATGTCGGCCTTCGGCCCTCCCGCGCCGAAATTGCGGAAGACCTGGAGGAAGTTGTCCCAGCGCAGCTGCGGGTGGTCGATCTCGATCGTGTCGCCGGTCGCCTCGATGCGCAGGTCTTTGATGGTGACTGCGTGAACCTCGATGCGAATGCCGGGCTCGTCGTGCGCGATCACGTCGATCTGGCCACCGACGAGACCGACCTTGAGTTTGTTGACCGACTCGACGTCGATCACGCGCGATTCGCCGGGGTGGACGATCCACTTTTCCAATGTCATGGCACGCTCCTTGCGCTCGAATACACGATATATCGTGAGTCACGAGAATAACACGATATATCGTGTTTGCGCAGGGACGAAGAGATGATGGTGGACACGATGTTCACGGAGAGCATCCGGTCACCAAAGAACGGATGCCGCGGTCCAGCGCGAAAGCTGGACCGCGGCATCCGCGGGGGAGGGCCGACGCACGCACCCGAAACGCGCGCGGCCGGACATTCCTAGACCTTGCTGCGACCCGTGATGAGTCGGAGCAGGAACATGATCAGCGCAATCACGGCAAGCACGATGGCAACCCAGATCAGCCAGTTGGCTGCAGACCAGATGCCGCCCGTGATGGCGAGGACGACCGCGATGATGATGATGATGAGGGCTGCGAGGTTCATGGTGAGGCTCCTTATGTGTGTTGTCCGAACGTGCGTGCGCCAGATGTCTGAATCGGCGGACGCATGCGAACGACGTGCGGGTGGCACTGTGGAAAAAACGCTAAGGGTGAGCCACGGGGCGTGCGAGGGGGTTGACGAGGCCTCGCGGACGGTGATATCACGTCGTGCGCGAGCCGGACCGGGGGCGCGATTGCATCGCTGGCGCTTCGAGTGCCGCGTGTCAAGTCCTCGAGGTGGTGTCACCGGAGAGACTATGTTTCGTCTGGATCGCACGTCGCGATCAGCGACGGGGAGTGCGGATCGATGGCGAACGGACGGGGCTCAACCGCGGGCGCGCGCCGACTCGTTCGTGTGCGACCGCTCGAGGATGCGGGACTGCAACGCATCCGTTCCGGCTCCGGATTCCGGTACGCGGACCATCGTGGGAGGCCCGCCGGGGCGAGCGATGTCGAGCGCATCGAGGCACTTGTCATCCCTCCGGCGTGGCGGGATGTGTGGATCGCCCGTGACGCCCGCGGTCACATTCAGGCGGTCGGCACGGATGATGCGGGTCGGCGTCAGTATCTTTACCACGCGGCGTGGAGCTCTACTCGCGACCGCGGAAAGTTCGCGCGAGCTCTGCAACTCGCCGAGGTGATCCCGCGCGCCCGAGCGCGCGTGACGACGGCGTTGCGCCGTGAGGCGCTCGATCGCGAACGGGTGCTCGCGACGGCGTTCCGGCTGCTCGACCAAGCGGCGCCCCGTGTGGGATCCGCACGATATCTCAAGGCCAATGGCAGCCGTGGCCTCACCACGCTCATCCGCAAGGATGCGTCGGTCGATGGCACGGTCGTCACGCTGTCCTTTCCCGCCAAGAGCGGTAAACAGGCCCTCATCGACGTCGATGATTCGGATCTCGCCGCCGTGATCAGCGAGCTCGTCGCGGGACGACCGCGGTCCCCCCTGCTCGCGTACGCGCAGGGTCGGCGTCGCGTCGCCCTCACCCCCCGAGACGTCAATGCACACGTGCGCGCGTTGACCGGCGGATCCTTCACGGCCAAGGACTTCCGGACGCTGCGCGGCACCATCCTCGCCGCCGAGGCGCTGGCCCGCATCGGTCTGGTCGAGACGAAGACCGACCGCAAACGGGCGGAACTGCTTGCCATCCGCGCCACCGCCGACGGCCTCGGCAACACCCCCGCCGTTGCTCGCAGCAGCTATATCGATCCGCGGGTGTTCCGGGCCTACGAGAAGGGTCGAGTGCTCGATCTTGACGTGGCCGCCGAGACGGCGATCCGCGAGCTGCTCACGGGCTAACGGCGCCCATCGGATGAGATACTGAAACCGATACGTTCGCGTATCGATCTCCGGACTCCGGCTCGGTGTCCGTGCCATCTCTCATCGAAGGCCGACCGTGTCGAACCTCGCCATCCTGAGCCTGAAGAACCGCGCGCTCATCGCCCTGATCACGATCGTGGCGGCGGTGTTCGGCGGCCTGGCGCTGACCAGCCTCAAGCAGGAGCTCATTCCGTCGATCGAGTTCCCCCAGCTAGCCATCGTCACGGCATATCCGGGCGCCTCGCCCGAGGTCGTGAACACGGATGTCTCGACGCCGATCGAAACCGCCATCCAGGGCATCGAGGGGCTCGAGTCGACGGTCGCGACGAGCACTACCAACGCCTCGATCATCTCGGCATCGTTCACCTACGGCACGAACCTGGCCACGGCCGAACAGAAGATCACCCAGGCGATCAACCGCATCGACGCGCAGCTGCCCGAGTCGGTCGAACCGAACGTCATCGCCGCCAGCTTCGACGACTTCCCCGTCATTCAACTGGCCGTGACCGGCTTCGATGACTCGCTTTCGATCCAGGCTCAGCTCGATCAGAGTGTGATTCCCGACCTCGAGGATGTCGACGGGGTGAACGCCGCTCAGATCGTCGGCGGGATCGGCCAGAGGATCACCATCACGCCGGACACGGCATCGCTGGCCGCCGCCGGGTTCACCCAGCAGGCCATCCGTGACGCCCTCGATCAGAACGGCGTACTGTTCCCGGGCGGTCAGATCACGGAGGCGGATCAGACGCTCACGGTGCAGACCGGGGTCAAGATCACCACGGTCGACGAACTCGCCGCCCTGCCACTGGTGCCGACGAGCGCCGATCAGTTCGGTGCCGAAACCCTCACGATCGGCGATGTCGCCACCGTGGTGGAAGCCACCGATCCGGTCACGTCGATATCGCGGGTCGACGGTGAGCCGGCGCTGACCATCGCGATCACGAAGCTGCCCGCGGCGAACACCGTCGACGTCTCGCGCGGTGTGCTCACGCTGCTCCCGGAGATCGAGCGGAGTCTGGGTGGGCCGAGCTTCACGGTCGTGTTCGATCAGGCCCCGTACATTCAGCAATCGATCGAGGCGCTCGCGCAAGAAGGCCTGCTCGGGCTTGTGTTCGCGGTTCTCGTGATCCTGGTGTTCCTGCTGTCGGTGCGCTCGACTCTTGTCACCGCGATTTCGATCCCGACAAGCGTCCTCATCACGTTCATCGGCATCCAGGCCTTCGGATACTCGCTGAACATCCTCACACTGGGTGCTCTGACGATAGCCATCGGGCGTGTGGTCGACGACTCGATCGTCGTCATCGAGAACATCAAACGGCACTATGTGGGCGACGCCGACAAGACCGCGTCGATCCTGCTGGCGGTGCGCGAGGTCGCGGCGGCCATCACGGCTTCGACACTGACGAGCGTCGCGGTGTTCCTGCCGATCGTGTTCGTCGGCGATGTCACCGGTGAGCTCTTCCGTCCGTTCGCTCTCACGGTGACGATCGCGATGCTCGCTTCGTTGTTCGTTGCCCTGACGATCGTGCCCGTCCTGGCGTACTGGTTCCTGCGCCCGGGTAAGGCGCTCCTCGACGCGGAAGGGGTTGCGGTCGATCCCGAGTCGCCGACCGCGCCGCACACGCGTCTGCAGAGGTCTTACCTGCCGGTCCTCTCGTGGACGCTGAAGCACTCCGCAGTCACCCTGATTCTTGCGCTCGTGGTGCTCGGTGGCACGGCCGCCGCCGCTCCATTCATGAAGACCAACTTCCTCGGTGACTCCGGGCAGAACACCTTCACCGTCACCCAGAATCTGGGCCCGGCGGCGAGCCTCGACAGCGAAGACGCCGCGGCAGTTCGGGTGGAAGAGGCGCTCCTGAAGATCGATGGCATCGAGACCGTCCAGGTCTCGATCGGATCGAGCGGATCGGCGCTTCGCGATGCCTTCTCGGGTGGCGGCGCCGGGATCACGTACTCGATCACGACCGATTCGGATGTCGATCAGGTCGAGCTGCGTGAGCAGGTCCAGTCGACGCTGTCCGACCTCGAGGGTGCAGGAGATATCGCGGTCGCGGGGTCGGGCGGAGGCTTCGGGTCAAGCGACGTGGACATCGACGTCAGCGCTCCCGACCGGGGGACGCTCGAGGAGGCGACGGCCGACGTCGTCACCGCCCTCGACGGCCGGGACGGTATCGGCCAGGTGACGAGCAACCTGTCGGCGTCTCTGCCCTACATCGCGGTAGTTGTCGACCGCGATGCGGCTGCGGCCCGTGGGCTGTCGGAGGTTGCCGTGGGAGCACTCGTGTCGGGCGCGATGCAGCCCCAGTCGATCGGATCGATCGAGATCGACGACACCGCGTTGACGGTGTATCTCGCGGCATCCGCTTCGCCCGCCACGCTCGATGCGCTGCGTGCGCTCGAGGTGCCGACCGCGGCCGGACCGGTGCGTCTCGACGAAATCGCCGCGGTCGACGAGACGGATGGACCCACCTCGATCACGACGCAGCGGGGGCAGCGCACCGCGACGGTCACCGTCACTCCCTCGACCGATGACCTGAATGCCGCATCGGCGTCGGTCAATGAAGCCCTCGCCGACATCGAGCTGCCCGTGGGCGCCGACGCCGAGGTGGGAGGAGTCATCTCGCAGCAACAGGATTCGTTCTCGCAGCTCGGTCTGGCCCTGCTCGCCGCGATCCTGATCGTCTACATCATCATGGTTGCGACGTTCAAGTCCCTGCGCCAGCCCCTGCTCTTGCTGGTGTCCGTGCCGTTCGCGGCCACGGGCGCGATCCTGTTGCAGATCCTGACCGGGGTTCCGCTCGGGGTGGCATCCCTCATCGGTGTGCTGATGCTGATCGGGATCGTGGTGACCAACGCCATCGTGCTCGTCGACCTCGTCAACCAGTACCGCGAAAAGGGGCTGAGCGCCTACGAGGCGACCGTCGCGGGATCCGCGCGTCGCCTTCGTCCGATCCTGATGACCGCGCTTGCGACCATTTTCGCGCTGCTGCCCCTCGCTCTGGGCATCACGGGAAATGGCGGGTTCATCTCGCAGCCGCTCGCGATCGTAGTGATCGGCGGACTCGTCTCGTCGACCGTGCTGACGCTGCTCGTCCTGCCGACCCTCTACAACCTGGTCGAAGGGGCTAAAGAACGGCGCGTCGCGCGACGGGGCGGACCCGCATCGTCGGCGTCAGAGCCCCGCGAGACGGACCCCCGCGAGCCGGACGACGGACGCTCGACACACGAGAAGGCCGAAGCGAGCTCACCGCTGCTCGGCGGGTATCCGGCGGCAGCGCCCGTGCAGCAGACCCGTCGGGTGCGCCGCGGCGAGCACGACGGCTGACGAGCACGGGGCGCCGCGGGCGACCGGAGGCCACATCGCGGCGTGGCACCGGTGTTGAAGTACGCACGGGCTCGGGGACAGATTCCGCCTTGCTGGGCGCTGAACCCGGCGCGTGGCGGGTCTCAACGCAGGTCGCGAAGACGCCGATCCAGCTGAACATCAGGCCGAATGCGACGATCTCGAAGGCGGCGAGGTTGATGATGCCGAAGATGAAAACGGTGGCGCCGATCACGAGGATGATCGCGATCGCGCCCGTTGCCCGGGAAATGCGCGGGGGGAGCCCGCGGAGCAGCCACGGGGTGAGGATGAGGAGTGCGGCGAACGACAACGTCATGCCTGTCGCGGCCCGGTCGTGCAGAAACTGCTGATGATTCACCGGGATCATTCCGACCATCGCCATGTTGGCGCCGACGCAGGCCACGAGGATCGCGAAGATGCGGGGAGCGCGGACGCTTCGCAGTCGTCCCTGCTTTCGGGCGTTGATCAGGACGCGGCGGACGCGGAACGAGAACGCGACGATCAGCGTGCCCGTTGCGATCAGCGTGCCGTTGAACATGTATCCCGAGAACACGTGGAACGTGCCCAACTGGCTGAAGTGCAGCTGCCACCAGTTCGGGTCGGGCGTTGTGAGGATCGACGTGAGTGATCCGAGGACCGTCAGCGACATCAGCATCCCGACCGCGTGGATCGTCTCATTGCGCGACGCCGCGTGCGTGGCGATCAGCGACACGACCGCGATGCTGATGCCCGACGCGACCGTCGCCTGCAGCGCCGTGACGTGGGCGTCTCCGCTCAGACCGTTCAGGATGATGAACGTGAGCGCGACCAAGAGTCCCGAGATGAGAGCCTGAGCAAAACCGGCCGAGACGGCGTCGATCCGGTGGCTCCAGTGTCGTTCGTCGTGGCCATGCGCCACCGACATCTCTGTGCGTCGCGTGTACGCCCGGTATGCGAGGATTCCACCCGTGGCTGCCGCAGCCAACGCGGCCAACATCCCCACTGACCATTGGCCCCAGAGGGGTACGGTGGGGTCGCCAGGAGTCGCACCGAGAGCAAGGACCGTGGCGCCGACCGCAAGTATCGTTGCGCGGAGGGCGCGCCAGGGGCGCAAGCTAGACGGGGCGAAGTTGACGGAGGGTGTGACGAGACCGGGGGGTGTCACGTCCAGACCTTTCGGGGGGTGTCGGGAAGCGTGGCTATTGCGAGGATTATAGCTCGCTATCGTTTCCGTCTTGGGCCGTTATGGCCCATATTCTGCCCCGAGCATCTGAATATGAGAGAGATCTCATGAACTTGTCAGTTCAATTCCCCAACCAAGTGTCCACTTCTCGTTCGGCGCGAGCCATCGCAGGCCACGACCCGAGTTGAAAGCGTTCGCCGGTGCGGTCATCGGCTCGATGGCGACCGCGAGCGATTGGCTGGGGTAGCGGTCGGTTGTGAAGATCTGCGCGAAATCAAAGCCGGCGCCCTGCCAGAGCACGAGCGAACGTCCGTCGGGGGCCGTGAGCGAATGGCGGATGAGCCCGTCAGCGTCACGACTGAGCCCCGAGTACGCGGTGTCGAGCGTGATGTCGCCCAGTCGCCGTCCATCCCGCAGGTCGTTTCCGGGGTCGACCGGCACCTCGTCGGTCGGAATGAGTTGCTGGTCGACGACGAAGCGGTGCGTGCCGGACGACCGCACAACCAGATCCCGCGTGGGGACCCCGCCGATCATGAGGTATGGGTGTGTCCCGACGGCGACGGGCGCTGCATCCGTTCCGCTGTTCTCGATCTCGTGAGTGACTGCTACTCCCGTCTCGGTCAGGGCATATGTCACGCGGGTCGACAGATGAAAGGGGTAGCCGGTCTGCGGGAAAACGTCTGCTGCCAGGATGACCCGATCCGACGCGACGTCGGTCGCGCTATACGCGGCGAAGCGCAGCAGTCCGTGAGAGGCGTTGTTGAGTGCGGGTTCGGTTATCGCGAGTCGACGGGTCTTGCCATCCTGCGTCCACGCGCCGTCGCGGACCCGATTCGGCCACGGTACGAGGACTACTCCGGATGCTGCGGGCGAGGGTGCATCCGCCGGGTAGGGCGGAACGATTTCGACGCCACCGACGGTGAGGCGACGCAACGCTGCACCGACCTGAGTTATCTGCGCGCCTACGCCGGTCTGCGCATTATCGAGGACGAACTGTGTACCCGTGGGTCCACTTCGCATGCCGTCTTGCTCCGATGCGAATGTCACAGGTGGGGGCCTCCTCCGGTCGGCCGCCACTGGCCGGACTCACCATGGTAGTCAACGTCGGCGTGCGTCTCGTGCGCATGGATCCGGTGTTCTCCCAGGCCTGACCGCCGTAGTGCTGTAGTGTTGGGCGGTCGGCTCTGGACACTGCGCGTGTGCGTGGATGGGTTTGTGAGTCCAAGGGGCCGATGGTGGGGGCGAATCCGCCCCGGCGACCATCACGTTGAATGGCCCCCGGCCGACGAGAGTCCGGGTAACTTCCTACCGCGATCAGACGCAGATTTGATCGGCGCACTTCGGTGCGTTCTGTGGAGTGCTGTTCTCACATGAGACAACCCAGAAGGACACCACTATGCCCAAGAACAAGAAGCCGGCCGGCGGCCGACCCGCAAAGAACTTCGAACCGCGCCGCGGCGAGAAGACCCCCTACCAGGACCGCAAGCGTCAGGGTGTGGCGACCGAGGCTCGTTCGCAGAAGCCGGGTAGCCGCAGTGCTGGCCACCGCGGATTCCGCGCCGGAGCCTCGACCGAAGAGTCCGGCGCTCCGAAGGCCCGTTGGACCTCGGCGCAGCGTGCCGGCCGCGAAGAGGCCCGCGGCATCCGGACCCACGCACACGGCGATCGTCCCGCGCGTTCGTTCGACGACCGTCCCGCGCGTGGTCGTGATGAGCGCGGCCGCGACGAGCGTCCCGCGCGTTCGTTCGACGAGCGTCCCGCTCGATCCTTCGACAACCGCCCGCCCCGCGAGGGCGCGGAGCGTCCTGCCCGTCGTGAGTACAACAACGACCGTCCGGCCCGCACGTACGGTGAGCGTCCCACGCGTTCGTTCGATAACCGTCCGGCCCGTGATGGTGCGGAGCGTCCGGCCCGTCGTGAGTACAACAACGACCGCCCGGCGCGTACGTACGGTGAGCGCCCGGCGCGCTCGTTCGACGACCGCCCGAAGCGTTCGTTCGACGAACGTCCCGCGCGTGGTCGTGATGAGCGTGGCCGCGATGAGCGTCCCGCTCGCTCCTTCGACGACCGCCCGAAGCGCTCGTTCGACAATCGCCCTTCGCGTGACGGTGCGGAGCGTCCGGCCCGTCGTGAGTACAACAACGACCGCCCGGCCCGCACGTACGGTGAGCGTCCCGCTCGCTCCTTCGACGACCGCCCGAAGCGCGAATACAACAGCGACCGTCCCCGTCGCGATGACCGCAGTGGCGCACCCGCCGGTCGCTCCGACTGGTCGAAGAAGCCCGAGCGCACCGCGTCTCACGAGCAGCACGTCGACGTCGTTCACGAGCGCTTGCAGGCCGAAGCCATTCAGGCGACGGATGTCGATGGCGTGACGTTCGGCGAGTTGGGCCTCGGCGACAACATCGTTCGCGCCCTGGCCGATCTCGGTGCCGCGGCGCCCTTTGCCATCCAGGCCTCGACAATCCCCGAGATCCTCGCGGGACGCGACATGCTCGCCCGTGGGCGCACCGGCTCCGGCAAGACCATTGCCTTCGGCGCTCCCATGGTCGAGAACGTCCTGCGCTCGCAGGCCGGCCAGCGTCGTGAGTTCGGCCGCAAGCCGAAGGCGCTCATTCTCGCCCCGACGCGCGAGCTCGCCCTGCAGATCGACCGGACGATCCAGCCGATCGCCCGCAGCGTGGGCCTGTTCACGACCCAGATCTACGGTGGTGTGCCCCAGGCGCGCCAGGTCGGTGCGCTCAAGAAGGGCGTCGACATCATCATCGGCACCCCCGGACGCATCGAAGACCTCATCAACCAGGGTCGTCTCGACCTGAGCGATGTTCAGGTCGCGATCATCGACGAGGCCGACCACATGTGCGAGCTCGGATTCCTCGAGCCCGTGCAGCGGATCCTGCGCGAGACCGGTGACGGATCGCAGAAGCTGCTGTTCTCGGCAACGCTCGACCGTGAGGTCTCGGCGCTCGTCGACGAGTTCCTCGTCGAGCCGGCCGTGCACGAGGTCGCCGGTGAAGACCAGGCTTCGAGCACGATCGAGCACCGCGTGCTCGTGATCGACCACCGCAACAAGGCCGAGATCCTCAGCCGCCTGGTCGACCGCGACGGCAAGACGCTCGTCTTCGCCCGTACCCGCGCGTTCGCCGAGATGCTCGCCGAACAGTTCGCCGACGAGGGCATCCCCGCGGTCGCCCTGCACGGTGACCTCAACCAGCAGAAGCGCACGCGCAACCTCGAGCGTCTGACGTCGGGTCGGGTCAACGTGCTCGTGGCGACGGATGTCGCGGCTCGCGGCATTCACGTCGACGACATCGACCTGATCGTCCAGGCCGACCCGCCCGACGAGTACAAGACGTACCTGCACCGTTCGGGTCGTACCGGCCGCGCCGGCAAGCAGGGTCGCGTCGTCACGTTGATCACGCGCCAGCGTCGTCGCAAGATGACCGAGATGCTCGAGCGCGCCGAGATCGTTGCTCCCTTCCAGGATGCGGCGCCCGGCGACGACGTGATCGATGAGCTCGCGGGTGGTCTGACCGCCGCCGAGCTGACCGCGTAACCAGCACGTAGTCGAAAGGGCGCCTCGGCACATCCGGGGCGCCCTTTCGCGTGTTTCGGGTCTGTTGTCCGGGGGCCCGGGGCCTCAGAAGAGCGTGGGCGGGCCGACGTCGAAGCGCGGCCCGGCGGGTGCGACGCTGCCCCGCGGAACCCATGCGGGTGCTCCCCCAGACCGCGTGGCGATCACCGGACCGGGACCGCGCGCTCGCATCGTCTGCTCCTCTTCGGCGCGCCCGTCGAGTCTGTGCGCCCGGATCAGCGGCCGCATGCGTTTCGACAGCCACTGCCGATAGCCCTTCGGTGCGTTGGACGTAGCGCCCGGATACAGCCCCCGGTACGAGGACACGAGTTCCGGATGCTCCCGCTCGAGCCACTGCATGAACCAGGGCTTCACGCCTGGGCGCAGGTGTAGCGCACCATAGACGACCCGCACCGCACCGGCTTCCTTGATTCGCGCGAGTGCGTCATCGAGCGCGGGGATGGAGTCGGTGAGGTGCGGCATGACAGGCATCATGAACACCGTCACCCCGAACCCCGCGGTTGTGGCCGCGCGCACGGCTTCGAGGCGAGCGGTCGCCGTGGGGGTTCCGGGTTCGATCGAGTGCTGCAGGGCATCGTCGAACACCGCGATCGAGAACGCGAGATCGATGGGCACGTGTTCGCGGGCCGCTGCGAGCACGCCGAGATCGCGTCGGATCAGCGTGCCCTTCGTCAGGATCGACAGGGGAGTGCCCGACTCGGCGAGAGCCGCGATGATCGATGGCATGAGTGCGTACCGTCCTTCGGCGCGCTGGTACGGGTCGGTGTTGGTGCCCAGGGCGACGTGCTCGTGCTGCCATGACCCCGCGCGCAGCTCGCGGCGCAGCACCTCGGCGACGTTGGTCTTCACGACGATCTGCGAATCGAAGTCCGCGCCGGCGTCGAGGTCGAGGTACTCGTGCGTGCCGCGAGCGAAGCAATAGGAGCACGCATGGCTGCATCCCCGGTACGGATTGATCGTCCAGTTGAACGGCATCGACGAAGCGCCGGGAACGTGGTTGAGGGCAGACTTCGCGAGCACCTCATGAAAGGTGATGCCCGCGAACTCCGGTGTCGTAATCGAACGCACGAGCCCGTCCATTCGTTCCAATCCCGGGAGTGCCGATTCGTCCACAACTCCGAGCTGTTGTCCTCGCCAACGCATCCCATATTCGAACATACAAACTACCTTTTCGTCAACCGCCGGGCGGGAGCCCGAGCGCCCCAGCGACATCGGAGAGAATGAATGGATGACCTCCGCGACCGGGTCACCCGACTCCCGGCGTGCGGCACGGAACGCGGCACCGCCGCCCCGTGGCGCACGCAAGCTTGCCGCGGCGTCGATCGGGGTCGCTCTCGCGGTCGCGGCACTGGCCGGAATCGGCGGAGCGCTCGCCGTGCCGCGCGCCGCTCAGAACCCCGTGAGCGCCGTGGCAGCGCCGACCGCACCCCCGCCGAGCGCGACCGGGATCCCCGCGCCCACCCGCTCCGGGGCCCCCGTGGCCGAGGCGGCGTTCTGCGATCGGCCCGAGGTTCAGGCCGGGCTCGCGGCCGGCGACGATCCGGCCGTGATCGCCGCGGCGGGCGGGGGTGAGGGGCTTCGACAGGCCGTCATTCGGGGCATTGCGCCGTGCATCAATCTGCGTGACCCGTCGCATGTCTGGTTCGTCGTGAACAAGACGATGCCGATGGAACCGATCGATTTCGCGCCGTCCGATTGGGTTGCGCCCGGGGGTGTGCCGCTCGGCAACCTCGCGGCTGTGCGGACAGATATCGCGCCCACCGTCACCGCGATGTCCGAGGCATCCATCGCCGCCGGCACGGGGCAGCTCGGCATGCAGAACGGCTATCGCGGGTACTCCGTGCAGCAGCGCATCCACAACGACCGTGTTGCTTCTCTCGGCAAAGAAGCCGGCGAGCGTCTGGCCGCACGTCCCGGATACAGCGAGCACCAGTCGGGCATCGCGATGGACGTTTTCGGATGTACGCCCGGATGCTCGTCGTCGGAGCAGTTCGGCACAACATCGACCTACCAGTGGGTCGTGGAGCACAGCTGGGAGTACGGCTGGATCATCCGGTACGAAGACGGCCAGACTCCCATCACGGGATACGATCCCGAGGCTTGGCATCTGCGCTACATCGGCCCCGAGCTGGCTGCCGCGTATCACGCGGGCGGGTTCCGCACGCTCGAGGAGTTCTTCGGCCTGCCCGCAGCGCCCGGGTACCTGGACTGACCGGATGCTTCGTGCCTGATGCGCGTCCCCTGGTCGGTGTCGTCTCGGCGTCGGATCTGTCGATCATGACGTTCAACCTGCAGCGTGCGTGCGCGTCGTCGCGGAGTTGGTCGAAGCGCAGCGGTCGCGTGCGGCTGATCATGCACCGCGAACAGCCGACGATCGTCGCGGCACAGGAAGCCCTCCCGCATCGGGCGCGAGTCGTGCGGGACGCGTTGGGCGCCTCTGGTGCTGCCCCGATTCGTCGGCGCCCGTGCCGGGTTCGACATCGTCTTCTGCGTGACCGTTCTCGTGGCGGCCTGGAGCAACGTGATCGACCTGTACCGCACGGTGCCCGGGTGGGATCTCGCCGTCCACGTCGTGTGCACGGGAGTTCTCGCCGTGATGCTCTACGTGCTCGCCGCTCGGCTGGACGTCGTGCCCGGCGTTCTCGGTGCACGCCCGCGGGCCCGCGTCCCGATCGTGTTCATCACGAGCGTGGGGCTCGCCCTGAGCGCACTGTGGGAAATGGTGGAGTGGGTCGGATTCGCCTTCATCACGGACGAGATCTTCGTCACGTACACCGACACGATCGGCGATATGGCAGCGGGCGGGCTGGGCGCTCTCGTCGGCGGGGTCATCGCCTCCCGCGTGCGGCTCGTCGACTGATCCTCAGCGGGCGCCCTTCTCTTCGCTTTGGGGCTCAGTCTGGGAGGGCGAGGAAGATCGCCGCGGTGGCGATCCAGAACAGGGCGATGAAGGCGACATCGCGCGCCCGGAACGGGATCCGGTACCGCTCGGTCCGGTGCGGAAGGGCGCCGAACGCGCGTGAGTCCATCGAGAGGGCGACGCGCTCGGCGTGCCGGATGGCCCCGGCGAGCAGCGGCACGACGTACCCGATCCGTCGCCTCACCGCCGCGATGGGCCCACGACCGTGCGAGGCGCCGCGAACCCGGTGCGCGGCACGGATCACCTCGAGCTCGTGCCCGAAGCGCGGTACGAATCGGAACGCCGCGAGCGCCGTGTAGCCGACGCGATACGGCACGCGCAGCTGCTGGATCATCGAGCGGGTCAGGTCGGGTCCTGTCGTCGTCAGCCCCCCGATGAGGGCGAGCGTGAGGATCGCGCCGAGCCTCAGCGCGGTGGCGAAACCGACCTCGAGCGCCTCGCCGTAGAGCGACCAGGAGCCGAGCTGCAGGATCACGACGCCGTGGGAAATGCGGGAGGCATCCGTCCACAATGAGAAGCCGATGCCGATCAGCAGCAAGAACGCGGGCACGGCGAGCAGCAGGATGGCAAGCGTCCCGGTGGAGAGGCGCGCGCCCACAAGGATGACGACGTAGGCGAGTACGAGGAAGGCGGCCGGGGTCTGCACGTCCCGCACGACGAGCAGCGCGAGCATGGCTGGCACGGGTGCGGCGATCTTGGCGAGAGGATTCAGGGCAGAGAGGAAGCGCCCGTGCGGTTCGTTTTCGCGGTACGGCGGGCGTTCGAGGGTCGGCGTCGGCGCGGTCATCGCGTAGCCCCCTCGGTCGATTCGGGCGTCGTCCGCGGGCCCGTTCCGCTGAACCGGCCCGAATCCGCAGAGAGAGTCCCCGGAAGATCCGCCAGCCGGACGATTCCCGAAAGCTCCGGATGCGTCGACAAGTCCGCGAGCGCCGAAGCCAACGGCGGCCGGCGGAGCCCCGCTGCGCGAAGCAGCTCGGCATCCGCGAAGACGTCCGCGGTCGGAGCGTGCGCGAGCAGACGCCCCTCGGCGATGACAGCCGTGTGTGTGGCGTACTCGGTCACCAGCTGCATGTCGTGCGTCACCACGATCACGGTCGTGCCCCGCGCATTGAGCTCGGCGAGGATCCCGAGCAGCTCGTCGGCGCGTGCGTGATCCTGGCCGAACGTCGGTTCGTCGAGCGCCAGCACCGGTGCGCCGGCAATCAACGCCGTGCCCACAGACAGGCGCCGCTTCTGTCCGCCCGAGAGAAGGAAGGGATGGGATGCTTCGCGCCCGGTCAGGCCGAAGCGCTCCAGCATGTCGGCGACCCGGGTCTGAATCTCGGCCTCGCTCGCGCGGCGCAGCCGGAGCCCCTGCGCCAACTCATCGAAGACGGTGTTCGTGACGAACTGATGCTCGGGATTCTGGAAGACGAAGCCGATCCGCGACGTCAGTGCCGCGACATCCGCGCGACCCGGGTCGATCCCGTCGACGACAATCCGTCCGCGAGGCGGCGGCACGACTCCGGCGATCGCTTGAACGAGTGTCGTCTTGCCCGCGCCGTTCGGGCCCACGACGGCGAGGAACTCGCCCGCGCGGACGTCGAGGTCGATGCCGTGCAGCACCGGGGTGCGGCCGCGCCGGACGGTCAGGTCACGGACGCGGATGATCGGCTCGGCGGTGCAGGCGCAGTCACGGCTCACGGACGCGGGGCTGGATGTGCGAGGCGCAGCGACCGATGCATCCGTCCTCACGGCGTCCGCACCGTCCGCCGCCGGTTGAGTCGCTGCCTCGAGCGCGGCCCGCAGCTCGGTAGCAGTGAGGGGGAGGGGGTCGAGCGCATACCCCGCGGTACGGAGCTGCAGCGCCGCGAGCGCCGACACCGGCAGCCACACCCCGAGCGCACTCAGTTCGGCGGCGCGCCCGCGGAGCACGGCATCCGTGGTGCCATCGGCCACGAGGTGCCCGTTCGCGTCGAGGACGAGCACGCGGGTGACGAGCTCCACCATCGCGTCGAGATTGTGTTCGACCAACACGATGGAGCGGTCACCCGCCGCGATGACGTCGGCGAGAGCCGCCGTGACGTCGTCGATGCCCTGCGGGTCGAGGTTGGCCGTGGGCTCATCCAGCACCAGCAGGCCCGATCCCATCGCGAGGGCGGTCGCGATCGCGAGGCGCTGGCGACCACCACCCGACAGTCGGTCAGGATTGTCGTCGCGTCTCTCCCACAGGCCGACGCGACGGAGGGATGCCTCGGCCCGGGACAGGACTTCGAGCACGGGGAGCGCGAGATTCTCGGGGCCGAACGCCACCTCGTCGAATACGGTCGACGTGACGATCTGGGCGTCCGGATCTTGGAACACCATCGCCACGCTGGGACTCAACTCGGCGACCGTGGCCTGCGCGGTGTCACGGCCGTCGATCAGCACGCTGCCGTCGATGTCGGCGGGGATCGCGTGGGGGATGAGCCCGTTCATGCTGAGCGCGAGGGTCGACTTGCCCGATCCGCTCGGCCCGAGGACCAGCACAACCTCGCCCGGTTCGATCGAGAACGAGACACCGTCCGGTGCCGCGCTCGCCGCGTCGGGATACCGGATCGCGAGGGCCGTCACGGTCGCCGAGACGCCCGCGCGGCGACGTGCGGACGAGATGTCGTGGGATGCGGTCACAGAAGCCTCGGGTGAGAAACCCATCGGGCCGGGGGAAACCCGGGTCTCATCCAATTTAGCTGAGGCTTACCTTCCTCGGCAACGGACGGCCACCGCGGCGGTGCAGCGGGACTCCGGGTAAATCTGAAAGGAATATCACCGCGCGTGCGCCCGGGGTGGCGGTTTGCAGCGTAGAACGATGCGAAATTCCTCTCAGATGTACGCATCGGGTCGCCGACGCACCGTGGATCCGACTGAGACAGGCCCGGGCTGGCTCGGTCAGCGGGGAACGCGCGCGACGCCGGCGCGACGAAGCGCCGCGCCGATAGCCAGACCGACGGCCGTCCAGGCGATGGGGCCGAGGATCGAGAGCACGATGTAGAGGACCCGGGCCCACGGGGCGAGCTCTTCGAGGGGCACGACGAACCCGACCACGACGGCGATCATGATGCCGATGATCGCCGCCGAGACGAAGAAGCGCCACGCTCCCCAGGCCCGATAGCGAGTGAGGGCCGCCACGCCCTCCTGGATCAGTCCGAAAAGGAGGGCCGTGCCGAGAAAACGCAGAGCCCATGCCGGGTTGAATGCACTCGCGACGAGGGCCGCGATCAGGTGGGCGAGCAGGGCTACGAAGGGCATGCGCAGAAGCTCCTGCGCGATGATCCCGGCGAGCACGTGCGAGCCGAGCACGAGCCCGTAGGCCACACCAGCGGTGCCGATGATCACGACGGGCGTGAGCCATCCGGCCACGGCGCCGACGAACCCTGTTGCAACGCCGATCGCCGCGCATATGAGCAGCACGCGCGTCGTCAGGGGGCGCGTCGTCAAAGGGCTTCGGGTGCGCACCTCGTCAGGTTATCGCCCCGCCGGGCCACCGCGGCGACTCATGCGCCGGACAAAACCCGTGCCCGCGCTCAGGGGCGCCGGCGCCGTGGGGTGAGACGGACGCCCGGCAGGGGAGGCGCCGGCACGCGCTCGTCGCCGTGTTCCACGACATGGCCGAAGCGTGCGGAGCCCGTCTCCCACGCATCCCGCGCCTCGACGATCTCGTCGTGGGTCCGCCCGACGAAGTTCCACCACATCACCAGGTCGGACTCGAACGGTTCGCCGCCGATGAGGAAGAGCGTCGCGGGCCCGACGGCGGTCACGTCGATGTGGTCGCGGTCGACACCGAGGTACAACAGCTCATGGGGCCCGAGCGGAGCGGCCGTGGAATCGGCATCGCCCGGGCCCGCGGCATCCGTCCCGGCATCCGTCCCGATCCCTGCCGAGACGTCGGCCGCGCCGAACGCGCCGACCAGCGCGTACTCCCACTCGCGCCGCAGCGGGATCCGTGCGGTCGATCCCGCCAGCACGACGATCTCAGCACCCACGAGCGGGGTGAAGGCGCTCGCGGGCGATGTCGTGCCGCCGAGCTGACCCATGACGACCGTTGCGGTTCCGGCGTGTTCGCCGTCCGGCGTCTGCACGTCGAGTGTCGGCAGTGCGGTGTGGCGTTCGAAGGACGGCGCGCCATGGCGGCGGGACTCGGGCAGCGCGATCCACAGCTGCAGGGCATCGAGGGGAATCGGATGCTCGCCGACCGAGTACTCCGAGTGCGAGATGCCCGCCCCGCTCGTCATCAGATTCAGCTCGCCGCGCGTCACGACGACGTCGCTCGCCACGCTGTCGCGATGATGCACCTCGCCGACGAACGGCCACGTCACCGTCTGGAGCCCGATATGAGGGTGCGGTTCGACCCGCATCAGTGCCTCTTGCGGACCGAATCGATCGAGAAAGCACCACGCGCCCACCATCGGCAGTTCGCGATGCGGAAGTATGCGGCGCACCTCCATGGCGCGGACGCCGCCGAGTGGTACATCTCGCGCCTCGAGGCGCAGCGAACGCGGCCCATCACAATCGGATGCCTGCTGCACATCCTCGTCGCCGGCCGCGTCCAGCCGTGTCATCCCGTCGACTCGCCCGTCGTCGCGGAGTCCTGCGCGTCGGATTCCTCGGGCCAGTCGATGATGCCGCCGGGAACTTCGTGATCCTTCAGGTACCTGGCGATGAACGGGCAGAGTGGCACGATCGTCTCGCCGCGGCGAGCGGCATCCGCGAGCGACTCGGAGGCGATGATGTCGCCGAAGCCGCGACCGCGGAAGGCCTTGTCGATCTCCGTGTGGGTGAACGCGATCCGCCCGCCCTCGCTGAGGTCGAACACCGCGAACCCGGCGAGCTCGTCACCGTCCGTCAACTCATAGCGGCTGCTTTCGTCGTTGCGGATGACCGTCGGGGCGGCCGGGGCCTCATTCATTGCGCTCCCGTCGTGGCTCATGGGGTTCTCCTTTCCTCGGTTGCTCCAACGTATGCGCGGGCCGCGGTGTTCCGCCACGGGGTAGACACGGCTTCGTTTCGGCTACGACACCCGGGCTCCGTTCGGCGTCGATGGCGCACAACATCCCGGAGACTCCGTAGCATCGGGGCCCCGATCGGCCCCGATGAGCCCGCTCCCGAGCAACTTCTCCGGAGTTTTGTCCGCCGACCCGCCCGTGACGTTCGCCCAGCCCGTCGCTCCGCGTCGCCGCATGGGGAAGACTCGGAGGATGGACCTTCTCGCTCGGCTGCCCCCGAGGGTGAGGCGAGCCCGGACGAGATCTACGAAACCTTCGTCGACTGGGCGTCGGACCGGGGCCTGAGTCTTTACCCGGCGCAGGAAGAGGCGATCATCGAACTCGTCTCGGGCGCGCACGTCATCCTGTCCACCCCGACCGGCTCGGGCAAGTAGCTCGTCGCCGTCGCGGCGCACCGGCGTGCCTCGCCCGAGGCCGCCGCACCTATTACACCGCACCGATCAAGGCGCTGGTGTGGGAGAAGTTCTTCGCGCTCGTCGACGATCTTCGGCGCCGCGAACGTCGGCATGCTGACCGGCGACTGCCGTCGGTCAACCCGGACGCGCCCGATCATCTGCTGCACCGCCGAGATCCTCGCCAACCTGGCGCTGCGGCAGGGCGCCGACGCCGACGTCGACCAGGTCGTCATGGACGAGTTCCACTACTACGCCGATCCCGACCGCGGCTGGGCCTGGCAGGTGCCGCTGCTGGAGCTGCCCGACGCGCGCAGTTCCTGCTGATGTCGGCCACGCTCGGCGACGTCACGCCGTTCGCGAGCGATCTCGACCGTCGGACCGGCCGACCCATCGCGCTCGGTCACGGGCGCCGAGCGTCCCGTTCCGCTGCACTTCTACGTACTCGAAGGACCCCCATGCACGAGACCGTCGAGGAGCTGCTCGACGACGAGCAGGCGCCGATCTACGTCGTGCACTTCACCCAGGCGGCCGCCGTCGAGCAGGCGCAAGCGCTGTCGAGCGTCAAGCTCGTCTCGCGCGAGCAGCGGGACGAGATCGCCGAGGCGATCGGCGGGTTCCGGTTCGCGACCGGGTTCGGCAAGACGCTGTCGCGACTTCGTGCGCGCGGGCATCGGCGTGCACCACGCGGGCATGCTGCCCCGCTACCGGCGCCTGGTGGAGACGCTGGCCCAGCGCGGGCTGCTGCGCGGTCATCTGCGGCACCGACACGCTCGGCGTCGGCATCAACGTGCCGATCCGCACCGTGCTCATCACGGCGCTCGCGAAGTACGACGGTCAGCGGATGCGGCAGCTGCAGCGCCCGCGAGTTCCACCAGATCGCCGGGCGCGCGGGACGAGCGGGATACGACACCGCCGGCACCGTCGTCGTGCATGGCCCCGGAGCACGAGATCGAGAACGCCACGCTCCGTCGGCCAAGGCGGGCGATGACCCCGAAGAAGCAGAAGAAGATCGTGCGCAAGAAGGCGCCCCAGGGCTTCGTCGACCTGGGGTGAGGCCATCGTTCGAGCGACTCGTGGATGCCGAGCCCGAGCCCCTCGAGCCGCACCTGCAGCTGACGGCGGCGATGCTGATCAACGTGATCGCCCGAGGCGGTGACGTCTTCACCAACGTTCGCTCGCTCGTCTTCGACAATCACGAACCGCGCTCCCGCCAGTACGAGCTCGCGCGGCGGCGCGCTCGGGATCTTCCGCGACCCTGGCCGCGGCGGGCGTGGTCGAGGCGAGCCGGCGGCGCCGCATCCGTCTACCGTCGACCTTCAGCCCAACTTCGCGCTCAACCAGCCGCTCGTCGCCGTTCGCGCTCGCCGCGATCGAGCCTGCTCGACCCTTCGACAGGCTCAGGGCACCGCGCTACTGATGCCTCGGACACCGCCGGAAGCGGCCACTACGCGCTCGACGTCGTCAGCGTCATCGAGGCGACGCTCGATGATCCCCGCCCGGTGCTCTCGCAGCAGCAGTTCACGGCCCGCGGCGAGGCGGTGGCGGCGATGAAACGCGACGGGCATCGAGTACGACGAGCGGATGGAACTGCTCGACGAGGTGACCTACCCGAAGCCGCTCGCGGAACTGCTCGCGCAGGCCTTCGAGGTCTTCGCGTCGAGCCAGCCGTGGATCCGCGACTTCGAGCTGTCGCCCGAAGTCGGTCGTCCGTGACATGTTCGAGCGGGCCTTCTCGTTCGCCGAGTTCGTCCAGCTCTACCAGCTGGCGCGCAGCGAGGGCCTGGTGTTGCGCTACCTCAGCGACGCCTACCGCGCGATCCGTCAGACCGTGCCGATCGAGGCGCAGACCGACGATCTGCTCGACCTGATCGCGTGGCTGGGCGAGCTCGTCCGGCAGGTCGATTCGAGCCTGCGTCGACGAGTGGGAGAGCCTGATCAATCCCGTTGTCGACCCGTCGGCTCCGGTCGTCCCTCCACCGCCGCCGTCGCTCGTGCGTAACCGTCGGGCGTTCATGGTGCTGGTGCGCAACGAGCTGTTCCGGCGCATCCGTCTCGCAGCTCTTCAGCGGGACGACGAGCTCGTTGAACTCGATCCGGATGCCGGATGGCCCGACGCGCTCGACGCCTACTTCGACGAACACGACGAGATCATGACCGGCGGACCGGCGCGATCACCCGCGCTCGTCACGATCGACGAATCCGATGCCACCAACGGCATATGGCGGGTAGAGCAGACGGTCGACGACCCCGATGGCAATCACGACTGGCGCATCCGCGGGACGGTCGACCTCGAAGCCTCCGACGAGGAGGGCGCCGCGGTTTTGCACATCGACGAGGTTCTGCGGCTCTAGTCCATCCCGACCTGCGGCGGCGCGAGCTACGTGAACATCCGAGAGGTGCGATCGGTCCTCGGGCCGCTCGAAGTCTGTCCTGGGTTCACTCCCGTCCCGCGGAACCTCTGAGATGTCCGCCGCGTGTCGGGCTCAACCGCGGCCCGGGCCGAGCGTCGGGGGCGGTCGTTACACTCGACAGGTGCCTCCAGCCCCCTCCGACCCGTCCGCCGCATCCGCCGCGGCCGAGCAGTGGACCGGGGCATGGGACGAACCGCCGCCGGACGACTGGGCGCCCGAGCCCGACGACTGGGTCCCACCGCCCGACACCGGCGCGCCCCCGCCCGACTGGGCTGCCGCGGCGCCACTCGCCCCGGGCCCCGGGCGCCCGGCCGCAACTCCGCGCGAACGCCGCGCCGCGTCATCCGGATACGCCACCCCGCTTGATGCTCTGCGCACCGTCTACGGGTACGACGCGTTCCGCGGCGATCAGGCCGATGTCATCGAACACGTCGTCGCGGGCGGCGATGCCATCGTCCTGATGCCCACGGGCGCGGGCAAGAGCGTCTGCTACCAAGTCCCGGCTCTCGTCCGGGAGGGCACGGGCCTGGTCGTCTCGCCCCTCATCGCCCTGATGCACGACCAGGTCGATGCGCTGCGCGCGAACGGCGTGCGCGCGGCCTACCTCAACTCGACGCAGGCGCCCGATGAACGAGCCCAGGTGGAGCGCGCCTACCTGGCGGGTGAACTCGACCTGCTCTACGTCGCGCCGGAGCGTCTCAACACGTCGTCCACCGCGCGCCTGCTCGAGGGCGGCAAGCTCAGCGTCATCGCGATCGACGAAGCGCACTGCGTGTCGCAATGGGGTCACGACTTCCGGCCCGATTATCTCGGGCTCGGCGACCTGGCCGAGCGGTTTCCGGGGGTGCCGCGCCTCGCCTTAACCGCGACCGCGACGCCCGCGACGCACGCCGAGATCGGCGAGCGGCTTCGGCTTCCCGAGGCCCGGCACTTCGTCGCGAGCTTTGATCGCCCGAACATCCAGTACCGCGTCGAACCGAAGGTCGAGCCGCGTAAGCAGTTGCTGTCCTTCATCCGCACCCAGCCCGAGGGATCGGCCGGGATCGTCTACGCACTCAGCCGCAAGAGCGTCGACCAGACCGCCGCCTACCTGCGCACGCAGGGGATCGACGCGCTGCCGTATCACGCGGGCCTCGATGCCTCGACGCGCTCGACACACCAGTCCCGGTTCCTGCGCGAGGACGGCGTGGTGATGGTCGCCACCATCGCCTTCGGTATGGGGATCGACAAGCCGGATGTCCGTTTCGTCGCGCACGTCGACCTGCCGAAGTCGGTCGAGGGCTACTACCAGGAGACGGGCCGTGCGGGCCGTGACGGCGAGCCATCCGTCGCCTGGATGGTCTACGGGCTCGGCGACGTGGTGCAGCAGCGCCGCATGATCGATCAGAGCCCGGGCGACCGGTCGTACAAGACGCGACTCGGTCAGCACCTCGATGCGATGCTCGCGCTCTGCGAGACGGTCGGATGTCGGCGGCAGAACCTGCTCGGTTACTTCGGCGAGGCGTCCGGTCCGTGCGGCAACTGCGATACCTGCCTCACCCCGCCCGAGACCTGGGACGGCCTCGTCCCGGCGCAGAAGCTCCTCTCGACCATCGTGCGTCTGCAACGCGAGCGCGGCCAGGCGTTCGGTGCGGGCCATCTCGTCGACATCCTGCGGGGTGCCTCGACCGACCGCATCCGGCAACAGGGTCACGACAAGCTCTCGACCTATGGCCTCGGAGCCGAGTTGAGCGACCAGGACTGGCGGAGCGTCATCCGGCAGCTGCTCGCCCGCGGCATCCTGGTGGCACAGGGCGAGTACGGCACGTTGGCGCTCGGCGAACCGGCCGGCTCGGTCCTACGGGGTGAGGCGCCGGTGCCCCTGCGGCGCGATGTGCTCGGGCGGACCGGGGGTGGGGGCGGCGGCTCTCGTTCGCGGAGAACGGCGGCATCGGCGGACGTGGATGCGGCAGACCAGCCGCTCTTCGAAGCTCTCCGTGCCTGGCGCGCCGAAACGGCGCGCGAGCTGGGTATGCCCGCCTACATCGTGTTCGGCGATGCGACCCTGCGTGCGCTGGCCGAGCACCGTCCCTCGTCGGCGGCCGAGCTGGACGGCATCACGGGCATCGGCGCGAAGAAGCGCGAGGCGTACGGCGAGGCCGTGCTCGCGGTGATCGCCGCGGCGTAGTACGGGCGCGCGCCTGAATGGCGCATCGGCGGTGTGTGGGGAGGCGACAATACGGCCGGGGCACGTGGCGCATCGCGTTTGGAGCAACCAAACAGGTGACTTCGATCATCGTTGTCGCAGTCCTACGATGACGGCAGACTTCCGTTTTCTCTGTCGAAAGGACAGTCATGGTCGACACCGTCGTTCGCTCCCGCAAACCCTCGAGTGACAAGCGCACCCCCGCGGGGGGTGCGACCCCCGAACCGAACAGTGCCGCCGAGGCATCCGATCCGCGTATCGACATCGAGCACGTCACGGATCTGCTGCTCGGCACCTGGGCCGACACTCGCCGTGTCGCCCGTGAGATGACGAAGAACCCCGACCTGTGGCGCGATGACTCCCTCGGCAAGGACGAGCACCGCGAGCGCGTGCTGCGCCAGATGCACCTGCTCGTCGAGCAGGGCGGCGTACACCGCGCTTTCCCGGTCGAGTACGGCGGCGAGAACAACAACGGGTCGAACATCACCGGTTTCGAAGAGCTCGTCACCGCCGACCCGAGCCTCCAGATCAAGGCCGGCGTGCAGTGGGGCCTGTTCGGTTCTGCGGTGCTTCAGCTCGGCACGAAAGAGCACCACGACAAGTGGTTGCCGGGCATCATGAGCCTCGAAATCCCCGGCGCTTTCGCGATGACGGAGACAGGTCACGGTTCGGATGTCGCGGCCGCTGGCACCACGGCGACCTACGATCCGGCAACGGAAGAGTTCGTCATTCACACGCCCTTCCGCGCCGCGTGGAAGGACTACCTCGGTAACGCAGCCCTGCACGGCATCGCTGCCACGGTCTTTGCGCAGCTGATCACGAACGGCGTCAACCACGGGGTGCACTGCTTCTACGTGCCTCTCCGCGACGAGAACGGCGACTTCCTGCCCGGTATCGGTGGCGAGGACGATGGGCTCAAGGGTGGCCTGAACGGCATCGACAACGGGCGACTGCACTTCGACCACGTTCGGATTCCGCGGACGAACCTGCTCAACAAGTACGGCGATGTCGCCCCCGACGGCACCTACTCGAGCCCGATCGGAAGCCCCGGTCGCCGCTTCTTCACGATGCTCGGCACCCTCGTCCAGGGACGCGTTTCGCTCGACGGCGCCGCGATGTGGGCGTCGGCACTCGGCCTGAACATCGCGATCACGTACGGTACGCAGCGCCGCCAGTTCGATTCCGGTGCCGGCACCGACGAGGTCGTGCTGATGGATTACGGTCGGCACCAGCGCCGCCTGCTTCCGCGGCTTGCGACGACCTATGCGGGCCTCTTCGCGCACGATGAGTTCCTGCAGAAGTTCGACGCGGTGTTCAGCGGCGCGGCCGATACCGACGCCGACCGTGAAGACCTCGAAACCCTCGCCGCCGCTCTCAAGCCGCTTTCGACCTGGCACGCTCTCGACGCGCTGCAGGAGGCGCGCGAGGCGTGCGGTGGGCAGGGGTTCCTGTTCGAGAACCGGCTCGTGGGGCTGCGCGCCGACCTCGACATCTTCGCCACCTTCGAGGGCGACAACAACGTGCTGCTGCAGCTGGTGGGCAAGCGCCTGCTCACCGACTACGGGCGCCAGTTCACGGGCAAAGACGCGAAGGCACTCGCGGCTTTCGCTGTCGGGCAGACGGCGGGCAAGCTCTTCCATGGCGCTGGGCTCCGCCAGCTCGGCCAGGCGGTCGGCGACCTCGGTTCGACCGCGCGTTCGGTTGAACGAGGGCTGCGCGCCGACCAGCAGCACGATCTGCTCGCCGGACGCGTGCAGCAGATGGTCGCCGATATCGCGGGGCGTCTGCGCCCCGCCGCGAAGCTCTCCCCGAAGGAGGCCGCAGCGCTGTTCAACGCCAATCAGTCCGAGCTGATCGAGGCGGCCCGTGCGCACGGCGAGCTGCTGCAGTGGGAGGCGTTCACCGATGCCCTCGCCCGGGTGAACGATGACGGCAGCCGTCAGGTGCTGACGTGGCTGCGCGACCTGTTCGGCCTCAGCATGATCGAGAGGCACCTGGCCTGGTACCTGGTCAACGGGCGCCTTTCCGCTCAGCGCGCCGGGGCTGTGTCGCGCTACATCGACCGTCTATGCGTGCGGCTGCGGCCGCATTCGCTCGACCTCGTCGAGGCCTTCGGCTTCGCCCCCGAGCACGTGCGCGCGCCCATCGCTTCGGGTGCGGAGAGGGTGCGCCAGGACGAGGCGCGGGCGTATTACGCCGACCTCGAGGCATCCGGCTCGGCCCCCGTTCCCGAGAAAAAGGCGAAGACGCCGACTCGACCCTGAGTCTTTACCGCATGTCGAAGGCCGGACGCAACCCATCGCGCCCGGCCTTCGGCATGCGTAGGGTCTTCCGCGGCGCGCCGACCCGGTGACGCCGCACACATCGAAAGCAGGCACCCTCATGAGCATCGGATTCGGCATTTTTCTTTTCGCGGTCGGCGCGATCTGCGCCTTCGCGCTCAACGTCGACCTGGGTTGGATCGACATCAAGACCGTCGGCTACATCCTGATGGGCGCCGGCGTCGTCATCACGATCATCGGGATTGCCCTACTGGCGCGCCGCCGCAGCGTCGCCTCCACGACCCGCAGTGGCGTCGATCCCGTCTCGGGTGAGCGTGTCACGCGCAGCGAGACCAGTGCCCCCGAGGACCCGCGCGTCTAAAGCGGCCGATCTGCGACAGCCGAGCCGGAGGCTGCCCCGCACTGCGGACACCGAACGTCCGCGGTGTGGGGCACACTGGTCCCCGGAGAGGGGGCCACTCATGGTTGATGGGTCCATAGGGCACGTCGCGGACGCGCACGAGGTCATCCGAGTCGTCGGTGCGCGCGAAAACAATCTGAAGAACATCTCGCTCGAGATTCCGAAGCGGCGCCTGACGGTCTTCACCGGGGTGAGCGGATCGGGTAAGTCGTCGCTCGTCTTCGGCACGATCGCCGCCGAATCGCAGCGCCTGATCAACGAGACGTACTCGACAT
This sequence comes from uncultured Actinomycetota bacterium, assembly GCA_963740165.1. Lineage (GTDB taxonomy): Bacteria > Actinomycetota > Actinomycetes > Actinomycetales > Microbacteriaceae > Microbacterium. The sequence goes on from CAVUDC010000003.1 coordinate 100,863, forward strand.
TCATTCAGTAATTCATGGCGGCGCCGGACCGTCCGGATGTCGACGCCCTCGAGAACCTCTCGCCCGCGATCCTCGTCGATCTCGGCCCGGGAGCGGGGCGTAGCGGCGGCGACATCACCTACGCGGGGGATGTCTCGGGTCTGCGCGCTTCCGACACCCTGACAGGCCGGCATCTCGACCATCGAGCGCGCCTCAAGTCGTCCGTTCGCGCGTCGAAGGGCTCCCTGCGGATCCGCGGGGCGAGCCGGCACAACCTGCAGGACGTCGACGTAGACATCCCGCTCGGCGTCCTCACCGTTGTGATCGGAGTCGCGGGATCGGGCAAGTCCTCGCTCATCCACGGACACCTCCCTCGTTCGAGGACGTGGTGATCGTGGACCAGGCGCCGATCCGGGGCTCTCGGCGCAGCAACCCGGCGACGTACACGGGTGTGCTGGATGGAATACGGACCGTCTTCGCGAAGGCGAACGGCGTCAAACCCGCCCTCTTCAGCGCCAACTCGGCGGGTGCATGCCCGGTGTGCAAGGGCCTCGGCATCATCATCACCGAGCTCGGATTCGCCTCGACGGTCAAGACCGTCTGCGAGGTGTGCGAAGGCAAGGGATTCTCGGACGAGGTGCTCGAGTACCGCCTGAACGGCAAGAACATCCACGAGGTCATGTCGATGTCCGCGGCCGAGGCAGCGGAGTTCTTCGCGACGGGTCCCGCGCACACGACGCTTGCGCGGATGGTCGATGTGGGGCTCGCGTACATCACGCTCGGACAGCGACTCAACACCCTCTCGGGCGGCGAGCGGCAGCGTCTGAAGCTCGCCATCAGCATGGCCAAGAAGGGCGCGGTGTACGTGCTCGACGAACCGACGACACCGGGCATTTCGACTCGGCGCTGCGCGCCTCGCTCAATGACCGGCCCGCGATGCTGCCCGCGTCAGCGTCCGGTGTCGAACAGGTGCCGGCCGCCGTGGCTCAGCACCTTCACCACGACACCGCGTGCGTGCAGCTCGGCGACGGCGCGTGTCTCTTCGTCGATGTCCCGCCCGAGGGCGTGCACGTTCGCAACCACGAGCACGTCGCCGTGCTGGAGGGTCGCGAAGAACCGGCCGAGTCGGTCGGACCATCCCTCGAGGATCTCGGGCGAGGGGTGCCGGAATCCCGCGATGGGAACACCGAAACGGGTCAGTTCGTCTCGCTGTTCGGTGACCGAGGGCATCCCCTCACGCGCGACCACGAGACCGACGAGTCGGGCACCCGCGGGCCGCGCGAGCCACCAATCACGATCGCGCTGCAGCTCGGTGAAACACTTCGGGCATTCCGCGGCCAGGTGAGGCAGGTGGAGGGGAGCCGTGGCATCTGTGGCGACGCCATCCTGTCCGTTCATGGCGGGCGCATGGGTGTGACCGTCGGCGACAGCGTCGATCGTCTCGTTCATGGGTGCTCCCTGCTCACAGACCCGTACGAACCATTGTGCATGAGTCGGTGCACGCGCGCTTCGTGACTTACTCGCCCTCGTCGTCGGAACCACTGAGACGCATCTGGATGCTGAGCTCGTCGGCGTCCAGTTCGTCGAGCGAGCGCCGGAGTGCGGCCGTGCTGTAGGTGCCGTCGCGCCGCAGTTCCAGCAGGCGGTCGCGCATGGCGTGGATCATCGCCAGGCGCAGTTCGCTCATCTCCAGTGCTCGCGCATTGGAGTCGTCTTCGGGGGGCTGCAGCACGCGTGCCCGCACCCGCGCCACGGTGTTCGTGTCGAAGGATGTCCCGTCGCTTCGACGCAGATCCGGGGAGGCCAGGGCGGTCGCGGCCGCGGTCTGCAGCTCATCCCGCAGGGTGTCGCGTTCCTCCGGGGATGCGCCGCCGCCCGATCCGGCCAGTCCCAATCGGCGCGCGACCCAGCCGAGAGTTCCGCCCTGGATCAGGAGGGTCCCCGCAGCGACGAAGAACGCCACGAGCAGCAGCGTCGCGCGACTGTCCGTGTCGCGCGGCAGGGTCTGTGCCGCCGCCACGGTCACGGCTCCGCGCATGCCGGCCCACACGATCAGGGAGCCATGCCGCCAACCCAGGGGTGACGCCTCGTAGTAGTCCAGGTCAGCACGTGCGCGAGTCATCCGCAGACGGAAATTGAACAGGCGTCGCGGATTCTCCGGCCCCTTCTCGGGCGCGCGGACCGGCCCGCGGCGTGGCCTGCTCGCCATGGTCTCGGAGCCCGAGGCATCCGTGATCCTCTTGTCCCAATCGTCGAAACGGTCACGCAACGACGTGATCCTTCGTGCTCGGCGACTCTGCGCCCAGACGAGGGGGGCGACGTACAGGATGCGCACCGCGAGCACGATCAGGATCGCCACGGCGGCGAGGGTCGCGGCATGCCAGACGCCCTCGTGCTTCTCTTCACTCTCGACGATGAGGCCGTACAGCTCGAGCCCCATGATGAGGAAGACGCCGCCCTCGAGAACCAGTTCGATCGTCCGCCAATTGAGGGTGTCCGACATCCGCTGTTCTGCCGTGAACCAGCGGGCCGAGCCCTGTCCCGTGACGATCCCGGCGACGACCGCGGCAACGAGTCCCGAACCGCCGAAGTACTCGGTGGGAACGTAGGCGATGAAGGGGATCGTGAAGCTGAGCGCGGTATTGGCAGTGGGACTGGCGACCCAGGCCCGCACCCGCAGATTCACGAAGCCGATGACCGCGCCGACGACGACCGCCAACAGCACCGCCCAGCCGAAGTCCCAGACGCTGTCCAAGACCGAGAACGAACCCGTCACGGCCGCGAGCGCCGAGCTCAGCAACACGAGCGCCGTGGCATCGTTGAGCAGACTCTCGCCCTCGAGAACCGTCACGATACGGGGGGATATCCCGAGCTTTCGCACGATGGATGTCGCGACGGCATCCGTGGGGCTCAGAATCGCGCCCAGACCGATCGCGAGTGCGATGCCGAGACCGGGTACCAGCACGGCGAAAACACCCCCGAGGACGAGGGACGAGATCAGCACCAGGCCGACGGATAGCGCCCCGATCAGCCCGAAATCACGACGGAACTCGACGGCGGGCAGCGACACCGCCGCCGAATACAGCAGCGGCGGAAGGATGCCCGCCAGGATCCACTCCGGATTCACCTCGACGGCGGGGACGAACGGCAGGAAGCTCACGGCGACGCCGAGCGCGACCAGCGCGAGGGGGCCGGCGACTCCGACGCGGGGCGCGAGGGCGGTGACGAGGGCGATCGCGACGACGCCCATCACCACCAGCAGAATCAGGTCCACGTCCGTCCTTCCGAACCCCGAGGCTGTCGACCGGCGCTGGTGACCGTGACGATCGTCACTCGAGCCATGCGTAGAGCCTAGGGGTCGGTCTCGGCCGACCTCGGGAGGGCATCCCGATGATCGGTGGGGGACGCGATAACGTGGCCGGATGGTGTCCACCCCCGACGAGAGCTCCGCGGCGCGCACCTCGTCGCCCCTGTATCCACCGATCGAACCCTACGAGTCCGGCGAGTTGTTCGTGGGGGATGGCCAGCGGATCTATTGGGAGTGCAGCGGCAACCCCGAGGGCAAGCCGGTCGTGTTCCTGCACGGCGGACCGGGCGCGGGCACGTCGCCCTGGCACCGACGCTTGTTCGATCCCGAGAAGTACCGCATCGTCCTTTTCGACCAGCGCGGGTGTGGACGTAGCACGCCCCACGCGAGTGACCCCGGCGAAGACCTGCGCTACAACACGACGTGGCACCTGGTCGCCGACATCGAGCTGCTGCGCAAGAACCTCGGCATCGCGCACTGGCAGGTCTTCGGGGGATCGTGGGGGAGTGCCCTCGCGCTGGCGTACGCGCAGACGCATCCGGATGTCGTGACCGAGATCATCCTGCGCGGGGTATTCACCCTCCGTCGACACGAGCTGGAGTGGTTCTACGAGGGCGGGGCCTCGGCGATCTTCCCGGATCTGTGGGAAGACTTCATCGCCCCCATACCCGTGCTCGAGCGCTCGCGCATGATCGATGCGTACCACCGGCGCCTGACCGACCCCGACCCGAACGTGCACGTGCCGGCCGCCGTCGCATGGAGCCGGTGGGAGGCCTCGACGCTGACCCTTCGCCCTGACGCGGCGCTCGTCGAGCAGATGACCGAAACCGCGGCCGCGACAGCATTCGCGCGCATCGAGAACCACTACTTCGTGCACGGCGGTTGGTTCCGCGAGGGACAGTTGATCGAGGATGTCGGGATCCTCCGCGATATCCCCGCCGTTATCGTGCAGGGCCGCTACGACATCTGCACCCCGCCCATGACGGCCTGGGACCTGCGTCGTGCGTGGCCCGAGGCGCACTTCGTGCTCGTGGCCGATGCCGGACATTCGGCGACGGAACCCGCCATCCAGTCCGCGCTTGTCGCGGCGACAGACCGCTTCGCGTCACGCTGACGCTGTAGCATCCGATCCTCCTCTCCTCCGTCCCGAAACAGGAGTGCATGTGACCGATTCCGAACTGATCCCTGTCTTCTCACGCGCGACCCGCAGTTCGTCGGTCGGTCGCGACCGACTCGGCGCCGAAGCCCTGCTGCCCGACACGGCGTACCAGATCGTGCACGACGAGGCCCTCCTCGACGGCAACGCGCGCCTGAACCTCGCCACCTTCGTGACGACGTGGATGGATGAGCACGCCGACCGCCTGTATGCCGAGACGGTCGACAAGAACATCATCGATAAGGACGAGTACCCCTCGACGGCGGCCGTCGAAAGCCACTGCTGGCGCATCCTCGCCGACCTGTGGCACGCACCCTCGGTACCGGATGCGATCGGCACGTCCACGACCGGATCGTCCGAGGCCTGCATGCTCGGGGGTCTGGCCTTCAAGCGTTGGTGGCAGCAGCGCCGTCGTGCCGAGGGTAAGTCGACCGAGAAGCCGAACCTCGTCATGTCGAGTGCCGTGCAGGTGTGCTGGGAGAAGTTCTGCAACTACTTCGAGGTCGAGCCGCGCTTCGTGCCCATGACTGCGGCACACAAGATCTTCGACGGCCATGACCTCGAGAAGTACGTCGACGAGAACACGATCGGTGTCGTCGCGATCATGGGCGTGACCTATACGGGCATGTACGAGCCCGTGCGCGAGATCGCCGCGGCGCTCGACGCCATTCAGCAGAAGACAGGGCTCGACATCCCGATCCATGTGGACGGAGCATCCGGTGCCATGGTGGCGCCGTTCCTGCAGCCGGATCTGGAGTGGGACTTCCGCCTCGAGCGCGTGCACTCGATCAATACGTCCGGCCACAAGTACGGCGGCGTCTACCCGGGACTCGGGTGGATCGTGTGGCGCGAGCGGCAGTGGCTACCGGATGACCTCGTGCTCGACGTGTCGTACCTCGGCGGCCACATGCCGACGTTCGCGCTCAACTTCTCGCGCCCTGGCGCGCAGGTACTGCTGCAGTACTACCTCTTCCTGCGCCTCGGATATGCGGGCTACACCGAGATGCAGCAGTCGTCGCAGGATGTCGCCGTGCACCTCTCATCCGCGATCGCCGCGATGGGGCCGTTCGAGCTCTGGAGCGACGGCACCGACATCCCCGTCTTCGCGTGGATGCTGAAAGAGGAGTACACCGACAAGTGGTCGCTGTACGACCTGAGCGATCGGCTGCGGATGCACGGATGGCTCGTGCCCGCGTACCCGATGCCGGTGCATCTGACGCACATCACGGTGCAGCGGGTCGTCGTACGCAAGGACCTGAGCCTCGACCTCGCCGACAAGTTTCTCGCCGACCTCGCGACCGAGGTCGCGTACCTCGAGGCCCTGAAGTCGCCGATGCCCGACATGGGACGCCGAGCGGGGTTCCACCACTGAGCTCGTCTCTCGCGAATGGAGCACGGCGGTCGCTGAGCCTGTCGAAGCGACGAGCTATGCGCGCAGCGCCAGCGCCAGGGTACGCGCGAGCCCCGCAGCGTTGCCCGTCATCTGGTAGCGCGTGAACCCCTCGCTCACCTCGGCGCCGGTCCGCGCGGTGACGAACCAGGGCGGTTTCGGTAGCACGGTGCGCTCCGCGGGGTCGGCGATCATGCCGACCGAGCGGGGGAACGGTCGGAACGGACCCTGGACGACCGTTCGCTCGACATCTTCGAGCAACAGGGCGTTGTGGACGATCCCGATCCCACTGCCGACGTCCTCGAGTGTTCCGCCCGGGTACGCGCCCCACGTCCCGTTCGCGAGCAGGAAGTTGAAGCCCGTCCAGGCATTGATCGCGATGGCGCCGTAGCGCAGTTCGGCGGTCGCCTCGTCGAAGCCGGAGCCGAGCGAGACTCGGGTGTCGGGGTCGATGAGGAGGTTTGCGCCGAGCGTTCCCGTCAGTCGGTCGTTCGCGTAGGCGACCGCCGCGTCGAGGAAGGCCTGACCCGTGCCGGGCAGATCGATGACGCCGAGGATCGGGGCGAAGTACTCCGTGGTTTCGAGCGCCGAGGCATCCTCTTCCGCGTCGATCACCATGAGGACGCGCTCGCCGCCACCGTCGTACGTTTCCGCGACCGGGGAATCCGCGGCAGCCTGCGCGACGCGCTCGGGCGCGTGCGGGTACCAGGTCGGTCGGTGCGGTGCGCGCAGGTACGCGGCGCGAAGCTCCGAAAGGAACGCCCCGCGCTGCGCCCAGTCCCGTGAGATGACGACGACCTGGCCCGCGATGCAGTTGTGTCCAGCGTTCTGCAGGCGCATCGTCACGACGTGCTCGGCCTGAAAGCGCAGGTCTGCCGTCGTCCACTCGCCGGGGACGACGATGACGGGCGAGACCCCGCCGAGCTCGGCGGTGATCGGTTTGGGCATCGCCGGGTCATCGTCGCGTCGACGACGTTGGGCTTCTTCACCGGTGCCCCAGACGATAGCGTCGAACGTCGCCTCGGACCCGGTGATGTGCACATGGTCGATGCCCGCATGACTGGTCAGCGCCGCGCCGACCGAGCCGTCGCCCGTGACGATGCGCAGGAACCCCGCCGCGATCAGCGGTGCGAGCGCTCGCCGGAAGATCGGTGCGAGGGAATCCATCGTGGGGTTGAGCTTGAGGATGGCGACGCGGTTGCCGGCGACGAGTTCGTACAGCACATCGAGCACCGGGATCGCCGTCACGTTCCCGGCGCCGAGAACCAGTCCGACGCCACCCGCGTCGGACGGATGCCGCTGGCCGAGCCCTGCCTTCTTGCGTGCGTCCCGCTCGGTCACGCCGGGACGCAGCCAGACCTCCGCCGTGAATCCGGACAGCAGGAGGGCGTCCGCTCGGCTCGCCGGGAACGCGGGCACCGTCACGCGTCCACCCGGCGCGGATCCGAGTGTGAGCGCGTCGATCGGACTCCGTCCAGCGCTCAGCTCCGAGAGGGTGCGAACATATGCGTCCAGCGCCACGATCACCGCGTACGGACCACTCAGCCACTCCTCGCCACGGAGCGGATGCCGGTTATCGAGCCCCTTGATGAGCGCGGCCTGCTCGGCCCACTCCTGCGCGCAGGCGACAACGCTCGCGCGCACGCGCTCGAGAAGACGAGCGCGCTGCGCGAGCGTGAGGTGAATCCAGGAGGGGAGCCCGGTCTGCAGGGCTGCTATGTCGTCGTCGAGGGCGACAGCGACCGGGTCAGACGAGATCGAGCTCACGGAGTTTCGACTCGACGTCGGCGTTCGACGGCTCCACCTGGAACGAGGCATCCGGATACAGAACGACCGGAATGTTGGTGCGTCCCGAGATGTCGCGCGCCACATCCGCGGCGGACGGGTCCGCGACGAGATCGACATACGTGTACGCGACACCGAGTTCGTCAAGCTGCTTCTTGGTGCGGATGCAGTCACGGCACCAATCGGCTCCGAACATCGTGATGGTTTCGGCGGGAGTCTCGGTCGTCATCTGTCCAGCCTAGAACCGCTGGGAGCCGTCGGCTCCGTTCACTCGTGAGGCCCTCAGTAACGGCATCGAGGTAGCCGGGTCTGTGGCAATTTCAGTCCCGCGCGCGCGGGATCTTGACCCTAATGATGCGGTAGCCGCGTGCGCGGACGGTGATGATTCCTACAATGACCTTATGGAGACTGTCGTCCGACGACCGCGACCTCGCGTTTCGATCCTGTTGGGCTACGATCAGGACCCTGACCATTGGCGCCGACGTTATGTCGCGGGTGAGACGTTGGACGAAACGCCCTACGGCTACGAGTTGGCCAGCGAATGGTGCGATCTGACGTGGGCCCGTTCTCACGAGGAGTCGCCGCTCGTTGGCCGCTTCCGGCGCAGGATCGCGGCCAGGCTCGGCTTCGACATCGTGCACGCGTGGCGAAATCGCCGCATGCTACGCGATTCGGATGTCGTATGGACACACACTGAACGTGAGCACCTCGCCGTTGCAGCGCTGCCGTTCAGGCGCAGGCCGCGGATTGTTGCTCAGTCGGTATGGCTGTGGGACAGCTGGTCGGGACTCTCCAGTCGTCGTCGACGCCGTGTCGCCCGCCTCCTGCGCCGCCAGACAGTGGAGATTACGCTGAGCCCTGACAATGCGCAGATCTCTCGGGAAGCGGTGCCCGGACGGGCGGTGGCCTTCGTTCCGTTCGGTACCCGCGTGGACACCCAGCCGAAGGGCACCGAGTCTACGGGGGGCCGTCCGCTGATCCTCGCGCCCGGCAACGATGTGCATCGCGATTGGACGCTGTTGCGTGATGTCGCGGAGCGTCTGCCCGAGATCACGTTTCGGGTTGCGACGCGTCGCGCGGCGGCACTTGCTCTCGACTGGCCGCCGAATGCCGACGTGGGACTTGCCACGGTTAGCGAACTGGGTCGACTGTACGCCGAGTGTTCGGCTGTTGCCGTTCCTCTTCGTGCCAACTCGCATGCTTCCGGTGTCACGGTGTGTCTGGAGGCGCTGGGCGCGCGGCGTGCCCTCGTCGCCACCGATGTCGGTGGTTTGTCCGCGTACTTCACAGGTACTGCCGCCCTCGTTCCGGCGTCCGACGTCGCGAGCTTCGCGCACGCAATCTCCGAGGTGGTGGAGCGAAAGACGCCGCCGGACGAGGAGATTCTCGTCAAACGCGGGCTCACGCAACAGGACTACGTGTGGCGGCTCGTTCATCTCACGCGAGCGGTCATGGACGGGACCTGGGACGAATCCATCACAGCGTTAGAACGGGTGCCGCGGCCGTGACGGGACCGACCCGCTTCAGCCGTTGGCGAGCCTTGCCTCGTGCTCATCGGCCGAACGCAGAACGTGGTCGAGAGCTCGACGAAGACGGCTGCTTGAGGTGTGAGCCGTGTAGGGGAAGTAAACGACTTCGACTCCGACCCGTGCGAACTCTCGCTCCAGATCTAGACCCTTCTCGGTGCCGCGCCAGTCGTCGCCCTTGAAGAAGTGCGTGAACCCGACGGTACGCCATGCATCGATCTTGTCCGGCGTCGTCTCGACGTGGACTCGATCGACGAAGGTGATGTTGCGTACGATCTCGGCTCGCTCTTCGGTAGGGACCATTGGCTCGATGCCCTTCACCTGCCGAAGCATCTCGTCACTTACTACCCCCGCCACGAGCAGATCGCAGTGCTCCTTGGCATGGCGAAGAATGTTGAGGTGCCCGATGTGAAAAAGATCGAAAGCGCCTGCGGCATAGCCAACACGAAAAGACATGCGAGTTCCCTCCCCAGAGGACTCAGAAACCGCAACTCCCCGTGTTGCGGTTCTCCTACCCTAGCGTGCCTGCGGTAGCGGCGGTATGCCGAGCCTGATACTCGCGATATCTGACGCCAAATGCGCCGGCGCACATGCCCGCTCCGCGAGCGACGAGGCGGGAGCCCCGGGCGCGATGGACGATATTGTGTGACACCGCCCCGAGCAGGAGTCGCAAAAGGCCCGCGCCGACGCGCGCGATGCCGCTGACGAGCCAGCCAAAACGGCTGACGAGACGTTCGATCCCGCCACGGCGGAGAAGAATGCTGCATCGTGCAGTCGTCGTACCGACTCGAAATGCACGGCGGAGGACCCAGCCGCGCGTTGCGCGGGCTGCGGGGACCGGATCGATGATAACGGCGGTTGGTGCAGCCCGAATCCGCGCGCCCATCGCGACAGCCTGACTGGTCAGGCGAATGTCCTCGCCGCCACTCAGCGCGAAGTCCGGATCAAAACGCAGGCCATGCCTCTTCACAAAATCGACGTCGATGAGCAGGTTGTTGGTCGGCGCGGATCGCATCGCAGAGTCGTCGGAGAACTCAACCCGTCGAAAGAAGCCTCCGGCATCGATCCACGGATCGAGCGGGTAGGCGAACGTGGACACGACCCGGCCGGATACGAACTCGGCGCCTCCGCGCCGCCAACGTCCGACGAGAGTCGTGAGCCAAGCGGGATGCGGCAACTCGTCGTCGTCGATGAAAACCAATGCGTCGGCGCGGGCGTCGGACGCGGCAGTCAACGCTGTGTTGCGGACGGCAGCAAGGCCCCGCTCAGGCTGTGAAATGTAGGTTGCGCCGAACTCCGTCGCGGGCTGTCGTGCCGACTGTTCGGGGTCGTTGTCCACGATCAGCACAACCGTGGCGATGCCATGGGCTGCCTCTGCCTCTGCACGCTGATCCTGAATCGATTTCAGGAGGCGCGCGAGCTGCTCGGTGCGTCGGAAGGTGGGGATCGCAACGAAGACGATGGACGTCGCCTCCTCGATCACCGATCGCCTCGCTGTCGGAACGAAGCCGCCGCTCGATATGCCTCACGGTGGCGCGCACCGACCGCTTCCCACGTGCGCGCGGAGAGATCTGGCGCATCACTCTGGCGGGCAATGCGCACGGCGGGGAGGAAAGCCAGGAGGTCGGCGGCGTCGAGCTCACCGTCGAACATCCGAATCCATCCGGCGCCGACCTCTTCGGCCAGGCTCTCGTTCACTTCTGTCCGGGGAACGAGGACGGGCCTCTCGAGCGACAACACTGCCAGCACGGTTCCAGAGTTGTGCATGAATCGGTACGGCAGGACGACACCTTCGCTCGACGTCACGGCGGACGCGAATTCGGTCTCGCTGAGGAAGCGCAAGTCGAGATCGATTCGAGAGTCGTCGCCGGCAAGGTCGTGGATCTCCGCCGCGAGGCCGTCGCTCGTGGGCTTGCCGGCGATCCGAAGGCGCATCATGCCCTCGGTCTCCTCCGATTCTCGGAACGCGCCGATGAGCCGCTCGACGCCCTTGTATCGACGAACTAAGCCGACGAAGGCGATCGAATCCGGCGTGGCGCGCTCAATCGTTGCTCCGACGCTCTCGTACCAGTGGCGAAAGTCGCCGTGCGGAATGACGGCGCTCGGCTTGCTGTCATCCACCTGCGTCTGCCTGTTGAGCAGCACGAGGAAATCCGCGCGATCCAGCACCCTTGTGAGCATTCGACGTTCCCACGGAGTGACGTCCTGCGGTAGATCGAGGTTGTGCACCGTTCTGACAACGGCGATCCTGCGACTGACGCGCAGACGCAGCAACAGCAGAGCGAACAGGAGTCGTCGAGCCATAACGCGCGTGCGAGTGCTGCCGCCCAAGAGGGTTTCCGGCCAGTGAAAATGGAGAATGTCGTAGCGACCGAAGAGCGCACGCCGACGGTCGAACCGAAGGTGGGTGATCCCGGGGGTCGATGACAGGGCCGAGTCCAACATTTGAATGTAGGGATTCGTCGTGGGTCGGGGCGCGCCGAACGACTGCATCACACGCAGTCCAGTGCGTTCTGTTTCCACACAGACAGTCTGCCAGCCCAACGCAGGTCCCTTCGCAGCGGAGTCAATCCCAGAGACTATGCTCACAGCAGCCCCCGAAACTCACAGATCTGGATGAGCGCCCTATGCCGGAGACCTTCGCTGACGCGTACGGCCGGCTGGCCGCGGCCCAAAAGGGGCACGCTCGCGGCGCGCCTGCCTACTCGGTGTACCTGAACAGACGGATGGGCCGCGTTTTCGCCGCGCTCGCCTACCGGTGGGGGTGGACTCCGAACGGTGCCACAGCCCTGAGCGCCGTGTTCACCTTCAGCGGCATCGCGCTCATCGCCGTCGCCCCGATCACCTGGTGGAGTGGCATCTTCATCGCGGTGCTGTTGATCCTCGGGTACGCGTGGGATAGTGCGGACGGTCAGCTCGCTCGCTTGCAGGGTGGCGGGAGCCTCGCCGGCGAGTGGCTGGATCATTTCATTGACTCCCTCAAGCACGCGACGCTCCATCTCGCGGTGCTCATCGGACTCTGGCGTGTGCCCGAGCTGCGCGACACGGCTTGGCTGCTCATCCCCTTGGCTTTCTCGGCGATCGTCGTCGTAACCTTCTTCGGAATGCTCCTGAACGACCTTCTCAAGGGAAAGCAGGGGGTGCCGTCGACGCACGCTCACGGTGGGGGGACCTTCGCACGGTCCGTTCTGCTTCTCCCCACCGACTATGGCTTGCTCTGCCTGGTGTTCGCCTTCTGGGGCTGGCCCGCAGCCTTCCTGCTCTTGTATGGGGTCCTGATGGTCCTCAACGGAATCTTCCTGGTGCTCGCTGCGGTCAAGTGGTTCCGCGAAATGCGGTCCATCGACCGGAGCCTCGTCGCGTGAGGCCGGAGGTGGTGGAATCTGAGCCGGGCATCACCGCCGCTCTGATTGTCGTGTCTTTCGGCTCGAGCGCGCTCTTGGAAGAGAATCTCGCGGTCGCGACTCTTCCGGCGGGGGTGCGCGTTGTCGTCGTCGATTGCTTCAGCTCGGCGCAAGAGCAAGTCCGGGTAGCTGAGCTGTGTGAGGTGCACGGCTGGCGATGCGTGCTCCTCGCGGAGAACGCCGGGTTTGGGGGAGGGGTCAACGCGGGAGCGGCCGTAGCCCAGCGCGAGGGCGCCGCTGTGATCGCGACCCTGAATCCCGACGCGACGATCGATGAGCAGTCGCTAGCGCTCCTCGTCTCGGCGGCGAAGGAAGACCACCTGAGCCTGTTCTCGCCGCGCATCGTCACCGGTGAGGGAAAAGACTGGTTCAACGGCGCGGACCTTTATCTCGACGATGGCAGCACAGCGTCCCGTCGACGTCGCAAGGAACATGCGGGTCGCCCGCGACGAGAGTGGGCGACGGGGGCGTGCTTCGCCGTCTCTGCAGAGTTATGGCGGACGGTCGGCGGGTTTGACGAAGAGTACTTCCTCTACTGGGAGGACATCGACTTGAGTCACCGCATCCTTGATGCGGGAGGGCGTCTCGTCGTCCTGGAAGGCGCGACCGCGATCCATGAAGAGGGCCAGACGAGCGGAAGAGAAGCCGCGGACCGTACGAAATCCCCCACGTACTACTACTTCAACATTCGGAATCGTCTGCTTTACGGCGTGAAGCATCTCGATGACAGCGCGTTGTCGGGCTGGCTGAGGTCGTCACGGGCCGTTTCCTACCGGATCCTTCTTCAAGGTGGGCGCAAGCAACTCATGATGTCGCTGGCGCCGTGGCGTGCGTACCGGCGCGGCCTACGGGACGGACGCAGGATCGTCGCGCGACACCGCAGGTCGTTACGCTGACCTCGGGCTCAACTCTCGGCAATGATTGCGGCCCGCAGCAGTTGGACGGCCGCGTCCCAGGTGTAGCGGGAGCGGACGGCGCTGCCGTCGACGACTGACCCCCAAGTCTCATCGAATGCTGCCGCGATGATCTCGGGGGGCGCATCGGGCCGAACGAACACCGCGTAATTCCCGACGGTCTCACGGAAGACGGGGATGTCGCTCGCGACGAGGGGCGCATCGAACGCGGCAGCTTCGATCGCGGGCAGACCGAAACCCTCATCGAGACTCAACGTGACCGCGAGCGAGGTGTGTGCGTACAGCCACGATAGTTCTGCGTCGGATAGACCACCGAGGAGGACGATTCGGCCTTCGTTGATCGAACGGCGAATGTCAGGTGAGAACTCGGAGGCGACTCCCGAGTGCTCCGTCCCGCCGACGACGACGAGCGGGTTGCTCGGGTCGACGCGCTTCGCGAGGGCCGCGGAGGCCAAGATCAGCTCAAGGTTCTTACGTACGTTGAGGCGTCCGACTGTCATGGCAAATTCTGCGACGTCACCGAGGGCCACGGGGCGTTGGGGCTCTGTGTTTGTGAGGGCTGGTGGTACCCCGAGCCCGGTCGCGACAGGCTTGGCGAGCTTGCTGCCCCTCGTGTGGATGCGAGATGCTTCGGTGTGCGTTGACGTCGCGATCACTTTTGCTCGACGAGCCCACGGCAGCATGGGCGCGAAGTAGAGTCGCTCGGCCCGAGAAAACCACTCCGGGTGATCGACAAACATCGCATCGTGGATGAAAACAGCGGAGGCGCTCTTCCGCGGGGTGTAGTTGTGTGCGATCGTAACGTCCGCCCGAGCGCTGCGAGCGAGCTGGGTTAGCTGGAGTCTGTTCGCGAGTGCGTGCGGCCACAGCGATGTGTAGACGACGTCGAACTCGCGCGGAACGTCTTCGGAGGATGCGCTTTTTCGAAGGGCGAGGGTGAGTCGGTCGTGGGGGAACATTCGGGACCAGGCGAGGATCAGCTCGCGTTGCACCGTGCGGTTGGCGATGGGGCCATCGGCCCACCAGAACGCGTCGAACATCACTCTCATGGATCCCCCTCATGTGCGATTGTCCCAGACCTCTTCGGCTTGCAGCGCCACGACGGTCGCTCTCAGGCGTAAGAGGCGCCCGGCGCCGAACTCGTGATATTGGCCCTATCGGAATTGACGCGCATCGCGCTACAATCGCGAAACTGGGTCTGCTGGGGCAGATCTGGCTTAAATGGGGCCTGCTGGGGCAGGTATGGGGAATCTGGGGACAGTACGTGACGGTATTCATTGTTGTGCGTCGCCGATGGATGGCGACTGTTCGAGCTGTTGCGGCGGGGGCTGCGACGGCTATTTTGCTGACGGGATGCACGGCATCGCCGTCCTCCGATGCCGCACGATCTTCTGTGCCGTTGCCCAGCCCAACCGGGACGTGGGCACCGGCCGCGGTCGATGAGGGCGAGGGTCCACGGACTCCTGCGCCGCTCCCGACTGAGAGCGCCGCGTTGGACCAACCGATCGAGTTCGAGACGGGCATTGCCGTCTCGCTCACAAGCGTCGCTTCAACGACAGTCACGGCATCGACTCCCGGAGAAGTCTCTGGTGAAGCGGTGGTCGTGAAATTGTCCGTGACGAACAACTCCACCGCACCGATCGACCTGGCATCGGCTGTCGTGAATCTCAGCGCCGCGGACGGCGCGTACGGCGTCGGTACGACGGCGGGCGACCCGCGGCCTCTCGTCGGCGAGCTCGCCCCCGATGCCTCATCCAGCGGCATTTACGTTTTCATGCTTGCCCCTGCCAGGGGTCGCGAAGTCATCATCAGCGTCAATTACGGCGCGGGAGAACCTCTCGCCGTCTTCACAGGAGAGACATCCTGAGATGGAGAGTTCAATGAGCGCAATCTCGGGAGGCGCGCGCCGCGCCCTCGCGATTATTACCACCACGGTGGTCATCGCTGCAGGTAGCGTGCTGGGCACGGCATCCGTCGCCGCAGCGGCAGATCTGCCGTCGACGCCAGCGCCGCTACTGCAGCGTGACTCCACAGTGGTGACGTCGGACAACCTGCCTACCGTCCAGATCAACGATGGATATGTCTGGGCACAGACCACCGTGGGAAACATCGTCTATGCGGTCGGCAGTTTCTCGAACGTCCGCCCGGCCGGCGCGGCAGTGGGTACGAATCTCACGCCACGCAGCAACATCCTGGCTTTCGACATCACGACCGGGGATCTGATCACGTCCTTCGCGCCGACCGCCAACGGAACGGTGAAGTCGATCGCGGCATCGCCCGATGGCTCTCGGCTCT
Source organism: uncultured Actinomycetota bacterium (assembly GCA_963740165.1). Lineage (GTDB taxonomy): Bacteria > Actinomycetota > Actinomycetes > Actinomycetales > Microbacteriaceae > Microbacterium. Next base: position 116,619 of record CAVUDC010000003.1, read on the forward strand.
ATATCGGTGGTTCGTTTAACAACGTCAATGGTCAGACGCGTTGGAACTTTGCGGCGCTCGACGCCACCACAGGCGCGCTGGTGCCTGGATTCGCACCCTCGGTTGGAGGAACCGGCGTTTACGCCATCACCACCTCCGGAACTTCGGTCTACCTTGCCGGCCTATTCACTCAGGCCAACGCGACGGCCCGGAAGAATCTCGCGGCCTTCAACTCGTCCAACGGTGCGCTTCTGCCCTGGGCTCCGACCACAGATCTCCAAGTCGACGCAATGGTAATGGAACCTGGCAACGCCAAGGTCATCATTGGCGGGCGCTTCTACCAGACGAACGACCAGATCCAGCGCGGCTTAGCAGCGCTCGACCCGACATCTGGATCCGTCCTCCCCTGGCTCGCACCGCAGACCGTTGTCAACGGGTGGAACTCGGGCACGAAGGCAGGAAAGGCCGGAATTTTCGCGCTCAACAGCGACGCAGCGGGCGTCTATGGGACCGGATGGGTATTCGCGGATGTCGCCACCGGAAACCTCGAGGGCGTGTTCGCTGCGAACGCGGGGGACGGGTCCATCCGGTGGGTCGCCGACTGCCATGGCGATAACTATGGTGTTTTCTCCACGGGACAGACGGTGTACGCGACGAGTCATACGCACGAGTGCGACACCGTCGGTCTCGCGCCCGAACTCAGTCCGCGCACCTACAAGTATGCTGCGGCGTTCACCGCGGATGCGCGAGGGACCCTTCCCCGCTCGCCCAGCGTGAGCAGCATCTACAAGGACTGGAGCGGGACGCCGTCACCCTCTGCGTACGCCTGGTACCCCGACTTCACTGTCGGAAACACCTCCGGGCTGGGCCAGGCAGGATTGTCGATCACGGGCACCGACGAGTACATCTCCATCGGCGGAGAGTTCGGTTCGGTGAACAACAAGCCGGTGCAGGGCCTTGTGCGCTTCGCGACGAATCCTGCGGGCGGGGCCAAGGATGGACCACGCCTGTCAGCAGCAGCGTGGACAGCACCTACCGCGACCTCATTCAACCCGGGATCGGCTCGCGTCTCGGTCCCTGCGAACTGGGACCGCGACGATAAGGACCTCACGTACGAATTGCGACGCAACGGGGAAGTCACACCGGTGGCGACTCAGATTGTCTCTTCCACGTGGTGGAAAATGCCGCAGGTCAGCTTCTTGGACACGGGCGTTGCGCCCGGCAACTCATACTCCTACACAGTCACGGTCAAGGACGGGGACGGCAACGCCGTCACGAGTCAGGCAGTCAGCGTGACGGTCGCGAGCGGGGACCCGTCCGCATACGCCAACGCGGTACTCGCGGACGGAGCCAACATCCTGTGGCGGCTTGGTGGGGTAGCCCAGGACTGGGCCGGCTCGAGCAACCCGATCTACGGTTCGGGTGTATCCACGGTCTCGCCCGGTGCTTTGGCCGAGACCGGCTCTACCGCATCGACCTTCGTCGGCAACGGAACGGGCTCGACGAACAGCAATACGAACAACAACAGTCTTGTCTCGAGTCCCTCGGTTCAGGTCGGCTCCAGTTTTTCGACCGAAATCTGGTTCAAGACGAACACGCAGAAGGGCGGCAAACTTATCGGGTACGGCTCGTCCATGACCGGTTCGTCCAACAGCTATGACCGTCACATGTATATGTCGAACGACGGTCGGATCAACTTCGGCGCCTATCCTGGCTCGGCCAAGACGGTGAGCAGCACCGCCTCGTACAGCGACAACACGTGGCACCAAGCGGTAGGCACGCTGGGTGCCGACGGTATGAAGCTCTACGTCGACGGTGTGCTCGTCGGGTCGGATCCCACCGTGACGTCTGCACAGTCGTACAACGGGTACTGGCGCGTGGGCGGTGACAACTTGTCGAGCTGGCCGAGCGCTCCGTCGTCGTACTACTTCGCAGGATCGCTCGACGAGGCCGCCGTGTACTCGAGCGTTCTGACGCCGACGCAGGTTGCCACCCATTACGCATTGGGCCAAGGGCTCACGCCGCCGACGGCCGCCTTCACGTCCTTCGCGAACGGCCTAGATGCAAGCTTCACGAGCACGTCGACCGTGCCCTCCGGGCGCACGGTAGCAAGCTATGCGTGGAACTTCGGCGACGGTACGAGCGGGAGTGGCGCGACCCCCAGTCACACATTCCAGGCGGCTGGCACATATGACGTCACGCTGACAATCACCGATAGTGCCGGACTCACGAGCGCGGTGACCAACTCGATCGTCGTCACGGTCGCCAACGTGCCTCCCACGGCCTCGTTCACCACGAGCGTGAGCGGACTCACCGCCTCAGTGAACAGCGCGGCGTCGGTCGACCCGGACGGGTCGATCGCCGGTTATTCGTGGAACTGGGGGGATGACTCTGTCGAGACGACAGGCGCAACGTCTTCCCATCGCTACACGGCGGCTGGGACCTACACCGTCTCACTCACGGTGACTGATGATCGTGGTGCAACGACGTCGACCACTCGGAGGGTCGAGGTGACGCACGCCGGTCCGACTGCGAACTTCTCCGCGGTCGCCAGCGGACTGGCGGTCTCGGTGGACGCGTCCGCGTCGGCCGCGTCCGACGGCGCTAGCCTTTCTTACTCCTGGAACTGGGGCGACGGGACGCCTGACACGTCGGGGCTCACGGCCACCCACACGTATGCGTCAGCGGGAATGTTCACGGTCACCCTGACGGCGACGGACAGCCTCGGTGCCTCCGCATCGACATCGCAACCTGTCTCGGTTTCGACGGTCGCCTATGCCGGTGCTGACGACTTCGCCCGCTCTGTCACATCTGGCTGGGGTGCCGCGGATATCGGCGGGACCTGGTCGGCGTTGTATGGGGCGGCTTCGGCGGCTTCGGTGTCGGGTGGTGTGGGTCGGATTTCGTTGCCGGCGGGTCAGACGCGCAACATGGCGCTCTCGGGTGTGTCGGTGCGTGATGCTCAGCAGATGGTGAGGTTCTCGCTGAGCGCGGCTGCGTCGACGGGCAACTCGTATGTGGGTCTGGTTTCGCGGCAGAGTTCGGCGAATGACTATACGATTCGTGCGTTTATGCAGTCGAGTGGCATGGTGACTTTGGTTGCGAAGGCGTCGAGTGTGACGTTGACATCGACGTCGGTGCCGGGTCTGACGTGGGCTGCTGGCACGGATTACATGATGAAGACCGAAGTGACGGGTTCGAGCCCGACCACGATCCGGGCGAAGATCTGGGCTGCTGGTGCGTCCGAACCGGCATCGTGGCAGTTGACGACGACGGACTCGAGCGCGGGCCCGCAGTCGGCGGGTGCCCCCAATGTGCACTTCGCTCGTGCGGGGGGAGCGACGGCTGCGTCGACGGTGTCGTTCGATGACTACCGTTTGGTGAACCTGCAGGGTGCTCCAGCGAATGCGGCTCCGACTGCGGCGTTCACGTCGACGTTGTCGGGTCTGACGGCGTCGGTCGATGGTTCGGGTTCTTCGGATGCTGAGGGTGCGATTGCTTCGTATTCATGGAACTGGGGCGATGGGACGGCCGCGGGGACGGGTGCGACGGCGTCGCATGCGTACACTTCGGCGGGTACCTATCAGGTGTCGTTGACGGTGACGGATGCGGGTGGGTTGACGCACTCGATCACCAAGCCGGTCACGGTCACGGCACCGGCCGGTGGTCCAGATCTCACGGCCTTTACCGCCGCGGATGATTTCGGGCGATCGAGTTCCTCAGGCTGGGGCGCGTCCGACAAGGGTGGATCGTGGTCGGCGTTGTATGGGGCGGCTTCGGCGGCTTCGGTGTCGGGTGGTGTGGGTCGGATTTCGTTGCCGGCGGGTCAGACGCGCAACATGGCGCTCTCGGGTGTGTCGGTGCGTGATGCTCAGCAGATGGTGAGGTTCTCGCTGAGCGCGGCTGCGTCGACGGGCAACTCGTATGTGGGTCTGGTTTCGCGGCAGAGTTCGGCGAATGACTATACGATTCGTGCGTTTATGCAGTCGAGTGGCATGGTGACTTTGGTTGCGAAGGCGTCGAGTGTGACGTTGACATCGACGTCGGTGCCGGGTCTGACGTGGGCTGCTGGCACGGATTACATGATGAAGACCGAAGTGACGGGTTCGAGCCCGACCACGATCCGGGCGAAGATCTGGGCTGCTGGTGCGTCCGAACCGGCATCGTGGCAGTTGACGACGACGGACTCGAGCGCGGGCCCGCAGTCGGCGGGTGCCCCCAATGTGCACTTCGCTCGTGCGGGGGGAGCGACGGCTGCGTCGACGGTGTCGTTCGATGACTACCGTTTGGTGAACCTGCAGGGTGCTCCAGCGAATGCGGCTCCGACTGCGGCGTTCACGTCGACGTTGTCGGGTCTGACGGCGTCGGTCGATGGTTCGGGTTCTTCGGATGCTGAGGGTGCGATTGCTTCGTATTCATGGAACTGGGGCGATGGGACGGCCGCGGGGACGGGTGCGACGGCGTCGCATGCGTACACTTCGGCGGGTACCTATCAGGTGTCGTTGACGGTGACGGATGCGGGTGGGTTGACGCACTCGATCACCAAGCCGGTCACGGTCACGGCACCGGCCGGTGAACCGGACCCGGATCCAGCGAATGCGGCTCCGACTGCGGCGTTCACGTCGACGTTGTCGGGTCTGACGGCGTCGGTCGATGGTTCGGGTTCTTCGGATGCTGAGGGTGCGATTGCTTCGTATTCATGGAACTGGGGCGATGGGACGGCCGCGGGGACGGGTGCGACGGCGTCGCATGCGTACACTTCGGCGGGTACCTATCAGGTGTCGTTGACGGTGACGGATGCGGGTGGGTTGACGCACTCGATCACCAAGCCGGTCACGGTCACGGCGCCGGCCGGTGGTCCAGATCTCACGGCCTTTACCGCCGCGGATGATTTCGGGCGATCGAGTTCCTCAGGCTGGGGCGCGTCCGACAAGGGTGGATCGTGGTCGGCGTTGTATGGGGCGGCTTCGGCGGCTTCGGTGTCGGGTGGTGTGGGTCGGATTTCGTTGCCGGCGGGTCAGACGCGCAACATGGCGCTCTCGTCGCTAGCGCTACAGGATGCAACGATCACTACCGACTTCTCGCTAGCCGAGGCGCCCGTATCTGGCTCGTCATACGTCGGTGTCGTCGCCCGACAGAACGCCGCCGACAGTTATCAGGTCCGTGTCTGGTTGCGAAACGACGGGGGCGTTTGGCTCGTCACACAACGAGGAAGCACTGTGCTCAACGCCTACGCGGTACCGGGTATCACACGCGGCGCCGGAGAGAGCTTCACGTTGAGCGCCCAGTTCGTCGGAGCAGGGAGCACCACGATCCAGGCGAAGCTTTGGCGTACGGGAGAGCCTGAGCCGACCGCGTGGCAGGTAATTTCGACCGACGCGACACCGGGTCTGCAGGTCCCGGGCGCCGTCGCGGTTCACGCCAACCGGGGTGGAGCGGCAACGAGTACGGGGTCATTCAGCTTCGACAACTTCCGCGTGACGACGCCGTAGCCGGGAGGGGCGGTGCCGTCGAGTGTGACTCGCTCGGCACCGCCCCTCCTGTCTTGGCTAGTAAGGTCTCAAGAGGCACGCGGGAGGGGCGAGGATGGGCGCGTTGGCGAGCATCGGCACGCTTCTTGTTGGGCTGTGTGCGCTGACGGTCGTTGCCCTGTTGCTTCGGGCCATGCCTCGAGTATCTTTCGTGCTCTGGGGCATCGTGCTGTTCTTCGTGCCGGTCTGGATCGGTGCCAACGCGGGCACATTTTGGGCCGCGATTACGGTCGTAACCATCCTTGCGATCGTCGCGTGCGGGGGCAGTGTGCGACTATCGCCGGTCGACGGGATTGTTGCGGCATTCGTCTTGCTCGTCGTCGTCGAGTTCGCGCTGCGCGCGATGTCTCTCTCAGCTATGGTCATCGCAGTTGCCGAGTGGGTCGTCCCCTATGTATGGGGTCGTCTCGTCCTCGCCAGGCTTCAGGCGCGCTTCGTGACCCGTTCGATCGCCATATTGACGACCCTCGCCGCAGTACTTGCGCTCGTTGAGTTCGCCGTCGGTGTGAACGTCTTTGTTCTGCTGCCCGCGCAGGGGCCATCGTTCGAGGTATGGGGAACGCTGCAAGGCCGCGGTGGATTTGTCCGCGTGGAGGGCGCCTTCGGTCACTCCATTGCGTTGGGGGCATCGCTCGCAATGGGCGCGGCTTTCGTGGTTGCGGTGCAATGGCGGAGCTGGGTCAAGGTTATGGCGCTGGGACTGATCGCCGGGGCTACGGTCCTGACCTTCAGCAGGATCGGTCTCACGACGCTCCTGCTGGCAGTGGCGCTGTCGGTGTTGACACTGCCGCTCATCTCGCGAGCAACACGCATCGCTGTTGCGGCGGCGGGCATCGTGGCCGCCGCTATCGTCGTGCCCTTCCTCGGAGTGGTTTTCCTGGACGCGGGCGAGGAAGCCGGAGGAAGCGCATCGTATCGGAGCGGACTGCTCGATCTCCTGCCGCTCATCCAGCCCCTCGGGGCCGCACCGAACCTCGACGGAGCCGTGATCGGCGGACAGTACCTCGGGTTCTACGCTGGGTCGGTAGATAACGCGCTCCTTGTTGTCGCTCTGCGCGCCGGCTGGGTCCCCGCGATCCTCCTGGTCGCCGCTATCGTCGCGGCGATCGTTCCGCTCTTCCGCCGGGGTGGAGCTACCCCGGCCAACATTGCAGTGGCTGCGCAGATCCCCAGCCTGTTCACCGTCGCCTTCATCACGCAGTACGGCATGTTCTTCTGGTTCCTGGTCGGTCTCGCCGTGGCATCCGAGCTCGCCCGGCACGCCGCGGGCGACGAAGCTGTGACTGCGGGACCGTTGGGGTTGGATGCCCGCGGCCAGGTCCGGCGAGCGAATGACGCGCATATCTCCGCTGTTAGGATTCAATGAGTTTTGACCGTCCCGAGATCCCTCGCGGGATTGAGCACAGTCCGACCGACCTCGGTCCGAACGACATGACACCGAGTGGAAGGCCCGCGAGATGATGCCGGAATCCTCCGGATGGACCTTGACCCGAGTATGGGACGCCCTCAAGAAGTTTTGGCTGGCGATCGTCGCCATCACAGTCTTGGGGGGTGTCGCTGGCGTGGGGCTGTCATCAACCGTTACGCCCGTATACGAGTCGACGGCGACCTTATATTTTTCACTCAGTCAGGGAAGTAGTGCCTCCGATCTCAATCAGGGATCGACGTACACGCAGAACCAGATGCTCTCGTTTGCGCAGTTGGCGACGTCATCGCGCGTTTTGCAGCCGGTCATCGATGAGCTTGAGCTGGATTCGACACCTCGGACGCTGGCGAGAGCCGTCGAGGTGACGATCCCGCTCAACACGGTCATTCTTGAGATCAAGGCATCGTCCGAGTGGGCGGAGTCCGCGGCGGAGATCGCAAATGGTGTCGCAGGAAGCCTGACTGAAGTCGTGCGGGAGATCTCTCCCACGGGCGTTGAGGGCGCCGCGAGTATTTCGGCGACCCTCGTTGACGAGGCCGTGGAGCCCAGCGTGCAGGCCCTGCCCAATAAGCCGCGTGACGCCCTGCTCGGTGCCGCCATTGGCTTCCTGCTCGGGGTCCTGGCCGCCTTCCTGTGGACGCTCCTGGACACGCGGCTTCCGAACGAGACGGTGCTCTCGCAAGTCGTTCCGGCGCCGGTGCTGGGATCTATCTCACGTGTGCGGGGCAACGGCGAGCGTGGACTGTACGTCGCGCGTGAGCCGCTCGGCCACACATCGGAAGAATTCCGTCGCATCCGTGCGGCGCTCTCGTACTCCAGTGTCACGGAAAGCGTGCAAAAGCTGCTCGTGACATCGGTCAGTCCCGGTGAAGGCAAGTCGATGTTTGCATCGAACCTCGGGCTGACGCTTGCGGGACTGCAACACAAAGTTCTGATCATCGACGCTGATCTCCGTCGCCCACGTGTCGCGGAGTATTTCGGTCTCGAAGGAGCCGTGGGATTGACGACCGTCCTCGTGGGTGATGTTTCATTCGAGAGTGCAAAAATGTCGCGGCCGGGAGTGTCTCTCGACATCCTGCCCTCGGGCTCGATCCCGCCTAATCCGTCCGAGATCCTGACCTCCGATGCGATGAAGCGGCTTCTCAAGGAGGCATCTGAGCGCTACGACTTCGTCATCATCGACTCCCCACCGGTTCTGAGCGTGGCTGACGCGAACCTGCTCGCACCGTTCGTCGACGGGGCGATCGTCGTAGTCGACGCAAGCAAGACTCGCCGCACCCAGCTCGTACAAACTGCGTCCAGTCTCGAATCGGCCGGTGGGCGAATAATAGGCCTCGTGCTCAACAAGGTGCGGCGCAGCCGAATGGAATCTGCGTACTCCTACTCCCGAGACACCGAAGCGTAGCGGCTCCGTCCGAGCTTCTCTGTCAGGCGGGTAGCGACGAGAGCAGGGAAGTAGCGACGTCGGAATCGGCGGATGAGGGCACTCGCTTGCCGCCGGGTTGAGAAGAGACCGCACCGTACCCAGTGCTGGGCAATGAGCTCGCGTGTTTCGGCGTCAGCGCGCGCGAGCACTTGGCGATGCACCGCGAATACGAACGCGTGGTCGCGTTCGGCCTCTTCGATCGTCGCGGTCACGCCCGCGAGGTTCGCGGCTTTCGGCCAAACCGTGGGCGAGGGGATCGACTGCCCGTCCATCGCACACGAGATTCCCGGACCATGGACCATGACCCAACCGGAATAGAGGAAAAATTCCAAGAGTTTCTCGCGCTCGAACGTGACGATGAAGGGAATGCCTTCGCGACGCTCGATATCGTCAAGCATGGCGCGAACGAGCGATGTGTCGAAGACGAAAGGTGTCGCCGTTGGTGGGAAGGAGGTAATCGAGCCGTACTTCTGCTCGGCTGACGCGCCCAGATAGTCCAGTGCGCTTTCAAGGGATGGGCGGAGAGGGTGATCTTCGTAGGTGTGGAAAGCTCCGTGCGCACGTCCATCGGGTCCGATGAAGGAGGCGATATCGACGGCTCGCGTGAGGTGATTCTTCGCGTCCAACACGACATAGTACGGCGTCAGGATCTGCCGGGCGATGGCGAGTTTTGCTGCCTGCTGGCTCCGCCATCCACCCGACCCTCTGGCTTCGATGAGCTCGGCGGTCCGGATGATTCGGACGGAATGCCATAGCGGTCCGTATGCTTGCCGCAGGCGCCGCTGGGTCGCCGATGAGAAGTCACGCACGCCGTTGTTGACGATGATGAACTCGGAGGCGGTCGCCTCTGCGATGTAGCGCTGAAGCGACCGTGCTTGAAGCTCGAGAAGGTCGAGTTCCGCATCGAAGACCACCGTCACCAGTGTCAATGTCATGCTGGCGCCATGAGTGCCGTGCATTACTAGGGTGCTTCTTCCTGGGTTTGTGCCCCGGTCGGGTCTTCCGGGGGGTTCTTCGATGAGTAGAGCCGTTCGCGGTGACGCGCTATATAGATGGAGAACGGGATGATCTGGCAGCCGACGATGGCGATCGCGTTGGCGAGCATGGGCCCGGGCGTCCCCAGCACCGGCGTGAGAAGTATCGACAGCCCGAGACTTGTGAACGCCATGACCAGCGTGGGTGCAACCTGAAATCGAAGCCCAGACTTGTCCATCAGAAACATACCAAGTGGATACACGGTCGCGATGCACGCGGTCATCAACCCAAAGCTCAGTATCGTCCCTGTGGAGACGACGAGGGTCCCATTCGTGATGAAGTCGAACAGCCACGGCCCCATCAGCCAGATCGCCACCGTCGCGAGAATCACCGAGGTGCCGAATATCAGTGATTGCAGGGCCGGCCCCCGAGTGAGAGTGCCCCGTGCGCGACGTTGGGCGTAGAGCGGCCAGAGCGCGACACCGGCAGCCAAGGCTAGTCCCTGCAGAGCGAAGAACACCTGCCCGGCGACTCCGTACTCCGCGACATCTTGGGGTGTCCCCCACTGCGCCAGAACGAGCCTTTGCGTGGACACGGCGATGGGCGGGGAGAGCAATTGCGCGAGCATCGGCCAGCCTATGTCCATAACTCGGACACCGGGTTGCCGCCGCAGAAAAGGTACCTGTCGTGCTGCGCTCGGCAGGAGCGGTGCTGTCATTCGCGCGGTGATCAATAGTCCCAGGAGCCCGACGAACGCCGTCGCGAAGTAGGAGCCCGTGACGAGGAACGGGTAGACGACATCGGTACCGATCGTGAGCATCAGCCAGACTGACAGCAGAGTCAGCGGCGAAATCAGCCCCTGCAGTAGGATGACGAGGTGGTTCTTGCGCAGCCCCAGAAGGATTCGCGTCCATACGCCGAAGGGGATAGCGAGGCTGTAGATCGTGATCGAGACGAAGGCTGCCATTGGCGCACCTGGCATGTCGCCGGGGGTGCCCAATACGACGGCCCACCCCCCGGTCACAAGCAGCAGGGTATTGACGACCATCGTCACGACAGCGAAAACGAGCATGATGCGCCAGACCGTTCGCAGCTGACCACGCACGAGCGGGCTGCGACGATAACCGTCGTCCGCCGCGATCGAGTTGACGAGTACCGCTCCACTGCCGAGGTCGGTGAAGGCAAGAAGCGCGGGGAAGCCGATCAGGAGGGTATAGATCGCGTAGTAGTCGACACCGGCGGTGCCCAGCGCCAAGCGGGTCGTGAGCACGCCGCAGATCAACGACACGACCATCGTCGTGGCCCGCGCGCCCAGCGCGTAGAGTGAATTCATCGACGGCCCCCTACGCGTTGCTGAGCGGCTCAAGTCCGGCTGACAATTCTCCGAGACTACCGTTCTGAGTGCGACGCCCACGAGGCCGTGCAGTTTTCGGTCGCGCTCTTGCCGTCGCATTCGAAAACCCGCTGCGGGTCCGCCGAGTCGGTCCGGTTGCATCGATGCTGGAATACTGGGAGAGGAGGTCGGGGATGACACATCGAGTGATGTTCGTGTGTGCGATGAACGTTTGTCGATCGCCACTTATGGCGTTCGTGTTTTTTGAGGCGCTCGCGACAGGGAGCGACCCGGCCGGCTGGGAAGTGACGAGCCGCGGGACGTCGGTGCTCCGGTCAGACCCGATGTGTGAGGTGAGTGCCTCGCTGATCACTGGTTCCGAGGCCGGAGACGCGTTCGTTGAGACGCACGCATCGAAACCGCTCGTGGCTGCTGAGCTTGAGTCGCAGGGCTTGATCCTCGTGGCTTCCCGGGCGGAGCGCTCCAAGATTGCGCACCTGAATCCGGGGCTTCGCTCGAGCACGTTCACTGTGCGCGAGGCGCTCGCATTGGGGGCTCCCCCTGTGACGCAGGCGGACCTGGAAATCATCGGACGCACCCAAACATCCGACCATAAGCCCCGCATCGAGGACTATGCGCAATTTCTGCACCAGCGGCGCGGAACCGTCGCAATACCAGCGCGGCGTCCGTCATTGTGGTCTTTTCGGCCCCGGGAGAACCCAGCAGACATCCCCGATGTACACCACAAGAAGAGCGCGGAACACGCCGCGAGGTTGAAGACGGCGCGGGTGGACGTGCAAAAGTTGCATGATCAGGTCCGGGCATTCTGGTCCGCCCGCGCAGGTCTCTAGACAAGGGGCCACCAGTACTCGTCGGTGCCCGACTTGAGACACCAGCCGGCGCCGGGTCGTGATCTCGTGGGCGCCATACAATCGGCGGGTTGATGACGAGTAACCTATTCTCACCCTCGATCAGCCTTGGAAGACCCGCTTGCCTTCTCGCGCGCCGAGGACACTGCACGCGCTTGGTGAAGTTCGTAGAGGAGCGCCGCGAAGCGCTCAGCCGATCGTCTCGAGCACTTCGCTGCCGCGGAAGTCCCAGTCGCGCGCGGCGCGCTGAGCGCGGCGCCCGAGGCCGTGCATGGACTGGCCGTTTGCGAGACGTGCAGCGAGGTTCTCGTAGGCATCGGCGACGTCGTCCCAGCGGAAGGCTGTGCGGGCGCGCTCCTGACTGCGGCGGCCGATTTCGGCGACGAGCAGGCGGTCCTCTTCCACCGCAGCGAAGTGAGCGGAGAGGTCGCGGGCGTTCTCGAAGAACCACGCTTGATTGTCGAGGACCTCGCGGTTGAACGTGACGTCATACGCGATCGTCGCGGTACCGGCGCCCATGGCGCGCAGGAGTGATGGGTTGGTGCCGCCGACAGAGTGACCGTGAGCGTAGGTGTGTGCGTGCAGATACAGTGCGTCGAGAAGCCGCTGATCGAAGACGCCGCCGAGGAAATTGATGCGGGGGTCCCCGTTCGCGGCGCGGTGCACCTGCTGGGTGTACTCGGCGCTATAGGGCGCAGAGCCCACGACGACGAGCGGCAGACGTGCGTTGCTCTTCTGATAGCCCTCCACGATCTCGAGGACGTGGTTTTCGGGCTCGAAACGAGCGACGACGAGGTGGTAGCCACCAGGCGTGAGACCGAGTTCGCGGATGCCTGCCTCGGACGCGCCCTCGAGAATCGGTGCGCCGTAGCGGATCAGCTCCGTGGGTACCCCGAACTGATGGTTGTAGTAGTCGACGATACCGGGGGCATCCGAGATCAACGCGTCGGCCGTGCGGACCCCGAACTGCTCTGCCCAGCGATAGTACGCGCGCCCGCGCGGACCCCATTTGGACCGGCGCCATTCGAGGCCGTCCATGTGGAGGGCAATCGGGATGCCTCGCGCGCGGAGCAGCGGAAGAAACGGAGAGTTGGCCGCGTTGAAGACGAACGCGGCGTCGGGACGAATGCCCGCGACGGCGTGCAGCGAGGAGAACGCTGTGTGGCTGAGTGTCTCGAGCTGCTTCTGCGGCACGGCTGGCAAGTGCACGATCTGCATGCCCAGGTACTCTGCTTCTCGGCGGGCTGAGCCACGTGTGTAAACCGTCACCGCGTGGCCGCGATCAACGAGGCGCCGTCCGACCTCTTCGATGGCAGTCTCGAAGCCGCCATAGGCCGCGGGAACCCCGCGGGTGCCGATCATCGCGATCGAGAGCTGCTTCGTTCCCGTCGATGTGAAGTCGACGTCGTTTGTGAGTTCGAGGACCATCAGTAAGCACCCTTCGGCTGGAGCATCACTTGGACGGTTCGCCACATGATCATCAGATCGGTGGTGAGCGACCAGTTCTCGACGTATCGCAGGTCGAGCTTGATGCTCTCGTCCCAGGAAAGGTCGCTGCGTCCACTGACCTGCCAGAGGCCGGTGATGCCCGGATTGATATAGAGACGGCGGAAGACGGTGCCGCCATAGGACGTGACCTCGCTCGGAAGCGGGGGACGCGGGCCGACAACGCTCATATCGCCGATGAGAACGTTCCAGAACTGAGGCAGCTCATCGATCGAGAACTTGCGGAGAATGCGTCCGACGCGCGTCACGCGCGGGTCGGACTTCATCTTGAACAGAGGGCCAGCTCCCTCGTTCTCTAGCTGCAGCGTCGCGAGCTGCTCCTCTGCATCCACCCGCATCGACCGGAACTTCACCATTCCGAACTCGCGGCCGTCTCTGCCAACGCGGGTCTGGCGGAAAAACACGGGACCGGGAGAGTCGAGCTTGATCGCGAGGGCGATGACGGAAACGAGAACCGAAACGACAAGGAGGGCGCAGGACGACAGGATGATGTCCAGTCCCCGCTTGGCGATGTGCTGACCGCCCTCAAAAGTAGGGATCTTGACTGCGATCAGCGGCAGTCCATCGACGGGTCGTAGCGAGATTCGCGGGCCGGCGACATCGACGAGTCGGCTCGACAGGATCAAGTCGGCGGCGGTGCCCTCCAGCTCCCAGCTCAAGCGGCGAACGTAGTCTGGTTCGCCCGGTGGTGTGCTTGCCACGATGATCGTGTCAGCACCGAACTCCCTCGCAACCGAAGCTACGTTATTGAGATTGCCGAGAATCGGGTACGACCGCTTATCGACGATCAGATTGCCGACGCTCTGGCCCTCGATCATTGTTCCTACGACGATGTATCCGGTGGCCTCATCTCGATCGAGGCGACGGAGCACGTAGTCGACGTCATCCTCGTCGCCCACCACGATCGTGCGCGACGCGTAGTGCCCGAACCGCCTCTGGGCGCGAAGCCAGCGCCGCCAGCTCCAACGAGCCATGAGCAGCGCGAACAGTCCGACGGGAAGCGAAACCATCAGCTGCCAGCGCAAACCATTCAACTGAAGAACCACGAAGGCGCTCGCCAAGACACCAAAGGCGAATCCCGACGCGTACGCGACTCGGGTGTACTCCATGGCCCCGACGGCCATGAACTCGGGAGCACGGGTCCGGAAAAGCGAGAGGAGCGTGAGCCAGACGGCGGCTGTCAGTATCGACACGCGCGCTATACCCCAAGGGTCGAGCGCGTTCGCCGTTGTTGAGTTGCTGAGTGTTTCGACGGCCGCCGTGAGCGCGACGGACGACAACACGACGAGGGCATCGGACAAGCGGATGCGTCGGCTGTAGCGACGCTCCCAGAGCTTGCGATTCTCGAGGCTGGGCTGTGTGCGCGGCGAGACGATCGTCGTCAGCTCGCCCGTGGTGACGGTGTGACGCAGCGGTTTCGGCCGCGGCGCGCTGACGGTCGTGGTGCCCACATTCGTTGGCGCAGCCACAGGAGGGTATGCGACAGCAGGGGTAGGCCAGAGGCTCCGCACCCGTGCATCGTCTACCGCGGTCATCGTGCAACAGCGGTTGCCCGCACGCACAAAAATACGTCCCCAAGTATCATGTCGTCCCCACAACAGATCCACGGCCCGTCCAAAGATGGACCGTGTAGTTCCCCAGTGCATAAGGTCGACCCCACGTCGACCACCAGCTATAAGCCGGTCATGCTTTGTTCACACTACTGGGTGTGGCGGACAAATGGAACGGCTCGCCGCGACGAGTCCCTCAGGATCGGCCCAAGAAGCGCTGCTTCCGGTGATGTGGGATGGTAGGCAGCGAGGACAGCGACGTCAAACCGGGGCGGATCCGTCATGGAGCCACCTTTCCGCGCACTCCGAAGGAGACTCCGATGACGGACTACATACTCACGGCCGGTTCGATCCTCACGATGGATCCGAAGAAGCCGCGCGCCGAAGCCGTCGCGGTCTCGGGCGAGCGGATCGTCGCGGTCGGCTCGCTCGACGAATGCCAGGCGGCCCTGCCCGATGCCGAAGTCCGCGACTCGGGCGCCGTCGTCCTGATGCCCGGCTTCATCGACTCCCACTCGCACCCCGTGCTGAGCGGCATGGCGACGATGCCGCCCGGGTACTACATCGCGCCGTGGGTCGCGCCGACCTGGGACGCAGTCCTGGCGATCTTCCAGCGCGCCATCGACGAGACCCCCGCGGGCACGGCACTGTCGTTCTTCGGCTACGACGGGCTCCTGCAGAACCACGAGGCGCCGACCGCGGCATCCCTCGACGCGATCTTCGGCGACCGGCTCGTGCTCGTCTTCGGGAACTCGGGACACACGGCCTACGTGACCTCCGCTGTGCTGCGCGCCCTCGACTGGATCGACCACCCGCCCACAGACCCGCCCGGAGGCCGCTACGGGCGCCTCGCCGATGGGAGCCTGGATGGCTCGGCCACCGAGGTTCCGGCATGCCTGACCATGGCGCATCCGGTGCTTGCCGCCCTGCCGGGCAAACCGTTGCAGGGCGCTGTCGAGTACTACGCGTACATGTCGCGCGCGGGCATCACCTCGACGTCCGAGCACACCTATCAGACGAGCCTCAAGCCCGCCTACGAGGCCCTCGCGGCTCTGCCGAGTTCGCCGCTGCGGGTCGCTTTGTACCACATGTCCACCGAGGCCGACTGTGGCGAACCGTTCGTCTCAGATGTGCCCCAGACGATGCTGCACAAGCGCGGAATCAAGCTCTGGGCGGATGGTTCGCCCTGGGTCGGCAACGTCGCGATGTCGGAGCCGTACCTCGACTCTCCATCGACCCGAGCGGCCGGAATCGCCCCGGGCGTCGCGGGCGAGAAGATGATGAACTACCCGCGCGAACGCCTCGACGTGCTGCTCGACGAGCACGCGCCCGAAGGTTGGCAGATGGCCTTCCACGTCAACGGCGACATCGGTCTCGACATCGTCCTCGACGCCTTCGGCCGCGCGCTCGACAAACACCAGCTGCTCGGCACCGATCATCGCTGGCGCGTCGAGCACGTCGGTGGGGCTCGCGGTGCGCAGTTCCGCCGGGCCGCGAGCCTCGGCGTCGTCGCGTCGATGGGCCCCTTTCAGTACTACTACTGGGGCGACCTGCTCGACGGACAGCTGTTCGCCACCGAGACGGGCGCCGGCTGGCAGCGCTTCCGCGACGCATTCGACGCGGGCGTGCATCCTTCCTTCCACAACGACGGCAGCGTCTCACTGCCGACGCCCCTGCTCAACGTGCAGACCGCGGTCACGCGGCGCACGAGCTCGGGGGCTGTGCACGGACCGGATCAAGCCGCGACGTTGTGGGAGGCGCTCTGCGCGCAGACGATCAACGCCGCATACGCGCTCGGCACGGACGGTGACGTCGGATCGATCGAGCCCGGCAAGCTCGCCGACTTCGTCGAGCTTTCGGCTGACCCCTACGCCGTCGCGCCCGAGAGGATCGCTGAGATCCGCGTGCACGGCACCTGGCTCGGCGGGCAGCGGATCGACGTGACCGAGTTCGTCGAGGCATCCGGTCAGGTCGATCACGCATCATTCGAGAAGCTGCGCGCGATGGGGCCACCGGCCTGCTGCCACCACGCCGCGCATCCCGCGCACGTCTGAAGAAGAGGATCGCAGGATGTCCCGGATGCTGGCGCACGTCGCCGATCGCACGCTCACCCCGCGCGAGGCCTGGGGTGACGAGCTGTTCGAGTCCTTCGCCGACCTGGCGCGGCTGCACGCGGACGGGTGGGGGTCCGCGTGGATCGGTCCGTCCGGCGACCTCGCGGGAGAGGGAGGAGTCCAGCACTTCGTCCCGTCGGATCTCGACGGAGCCGAGTCCAGCACCGCGCGGCTGCTGTACCTGCGTTTCGCAAGCAAGGGGTCGCCCGCCCTGCCCGAGAACACACAACCCTTCGTGCGAGATGGGCTCGCGTTCCAGCACAACGGGTTGCTCGCGCCTCGTGACCTTTCGCTGCACCTGCTGGCGCCCGCCGATGTTGCAGAGCTCGTTGGCACGACCGATAGCGAGGTCTACTTCGGAGTGGTCCGGCGGCACCTCCGCGCTGCAGGCCCGGCTGAGCCGGAGCGTCTTGCGGCGATCGCCGCGGCCGTGAACGAGGTGCGGGCCGTGTACCCCGACGCGTGCCTGAACGCCTTCCTGCTCGACGCGTCCGGTCTCTACGTGGTGCACTCGGCGGGCCGCGCGGCCACGCCCTCGGCTGCGTTTGCGGAGCGCGGCTTCACGCCCCGGGCCCTGCCGCCGGGGCACGGACCGGACTACAACGCGTTGCGCGTTGTGCGCGGGGCATCCGGAGCGTTCGTCGTCGCGACGACCGGGGTCGATCAAGCCGGCTGGGATGTCCTGCCGGCCGACACGGTCTCGAGGATCGATGCGGCGGGAATCCGATCTGTTCCGATCGATCCCGGCATCGCGGGAGCCGGGATACGCTCGGTCTCGATGACTCCCTCCGAGGCCGTGGACCCGACGCTTGGCGCCGTGGCGACGCTCGTGGTGCAGGTGGCGCTCAACAAGATCGACGCGCTGGGCGTGATCTCGTTGTCCGCCGACAGCCCGGTGCTCGCCGCGGGTTCCGCGCGGCCCCGCATCGAGCTCGACGGGGGAGCGTGGGCCGAGGTCGACATTCCGAAGTTCGGCGAGCCGCCGCCCCTCGCGATCGATGTGCGTTCGCCGCTCGGGCTCGACCACGCGCGGTTGTCGGCGCTCGGGCTCGCCGCCGCGTTGGAGCGCGAAGCGGGCTGGAGTGTCTACCCGGACTTTCCCGTCGCCGCGCGCTGAGCAACTGCCGGCGTGGAACGTCAGCCGACGCGACCGCGGATCGGGTCGAGTACGGCCTCCGCTGCCCACGCGGCGGCATCCGCGATGTCGCGCCGGTCCATCCCGAGTTCGCGGCGGAGCGTGACCCACGTCGCCGCGGAATCGATGTGCGAGAGCGCCGCGACGATGGATCGGCGGTCGGTGTCATCCAACGAGGGAACCTCGGCGCGGAGCAGTTGTTCGAGCCGTTCCCGGCGAGGGGTAGGGGCCGTCCCGTTCACTCCCCGCATCGTCGTCTCGGCCACGACGTGTGCCAGCTCGGGGCGCCGGTCGTACGCGTCCATGGCCTCGCGGATCGACAGGGGCGTATCGAAGACCGACGGAGAATCTTTACGGATGAAGATGCTCCGCTCGATCCACGCGGCGGTCGCGAGCAGCAGATCGACGCGGGTCGCGTAGTTGCGGAACACGGTCCGCTCGCCAACACCCGCGCGACGCGCGATGAGGCGAAACGAGACGTCGTCGGTGCCGAGCTCTTCTATCAGTTCGGCGTAAGCGGCGAGGATGGCTTCCTGTGTGCGGTTGAGATCCGCGGCCGAGGTGGTGTCTTCGTCACCATCGGCGGCATTCACGCGGAACTCTTCGGGTCGGTCGTGACAGTGAGGCCGACCGCCCGGCTGCCCGGGGGCAGGCGTTCGAGGGTCACGGCCGCGGTGCGGTCGAAGACATCCGCGATATCGTGTGCGCTCATATCGAAACCGGTCCGCATGCGCGCCCAGAACTGCGCTGACGAAAAGTACCGGAGTGTCGCCGCGGCGCGTCTGAGGTCGCGGGTGTTCAGGGTCGGGTGGCTCGTTTGCAGCACGGCCTCAACAGTGCGGGTGAGGAAGGTCGGTTCCGACTCGCCCGTCGGCGAGATCGATGCCGCCCGGGCGCAGACGAACGCGAACGCCGGTGACGCATCGAACTGGGCGAAGCGATCGCGCACGGCCATCTGGAACTGCGGGATCGTGACGAATGCAGGCAGAGGAAATTCGTCCTCTTCTATCCACGCTGCCAGGCTCTCGAGCAGGTGCGACCGGGTCGGGAACTGCCGGTAGACGGTCCGCTCCGAAACTCCCACCGCGTCGCCGAGCGAGCGGTACGAGATGTCGTCGAACGTGTGCTCGCGGAGCATCGCCGCGGCGCTCGCCAGGATCGCGGTCGGTGTGTCCACCGTCTCCGCCATCACGGCCTTCTTTCCCTCTCGGCGTCTCGATTCGCCGCCGAACCCGTTGCGGCGGTCCCTGAGGGAGCGCTGCGCGGTGCTTTTCTTGATCTCGCTGGTGGCGGTTCTGGTGGAAGGACATACCTGTCCGAGTCGTCCAACGTGAGCGCCAGCGAAGAGACGTATTGTGTCTCGCCGTGGGGGCCGCGTTCCGCCGAGACCAGCATATCCGGGCGTTCGAACGTATAGCCCGTGACGTGGCAGCGAAGTCGTTCACCCGAGGGGTTGCCGTCGGCGTCGACCATCGGCGACGCGATGCCGTCGCTCTGTCTGCGGAGGTAGAACCGACCGCGCGTCGCGATCGCCATCGCCGGTGTCGTGATGAGAGCGACCCCGATCGCGATCAGGACTGAATACGGTCGGATGTCTGCGCCAAAGATGCCCGCGAACGCCGACAACGACAGCAGGGATGCGAGTCCCACCGAGACGAGTCCGACCGGGTTCCAGTCGTGCAGCATCCCGCGACGAAACTCCGGGTAGCGCGGTGAGATACGGAGCAGGTGTTTGTTGATCACGATGTCGGCGGCGATCGTCACGAGCCAGGCCATGACGACGTTCGCGTAGAGGCTCAGAACGAACGAGATCAGGCTGAAGACATCCATCCACATCAATCCGAGCGCGATCGCCAGGTTGAAGAACATGAATACCGAGCGCCCCGGATACGTCTTCGTGAGGCGGGTGTAGACGTTCGACCAGGCGAGCGAGCCCGAGTAGGCGTTCGTGACGTTGATCTTGACTTGTGCGATCACGACCAGGATCAGGGCCAGGCCGATGGCGAGCCACTCGGGCATGATCGAGGAGTAGAGGCCGACGAACTGCCGGACGGGCTCGGTGGCGAGGTTGCCGAGGTCGGGGTCGATGCGCGTGAACAGGTACACCGCGAGGAACACTCCGACCACCTGCTTGATGCCGCTGAAGAGCACCCAGCCCGGCCCCGCGAATAACAGTGACGTCCACCACGTGCGGCTGTTGGCGCGCGTGCGCGGGGGCATCCACCGGATGACATCGATCTGCTCGGCCAGCTGCGGGGTGAGGGCGAAGCAGACGGCGGCGCTCGAAACGATGGCGCCGAAATGGATGTCTCCATCGGAGTTGCCGGTGAACGACACGAACGCGCGCACGGCATCGGGATCCGACACCAGTACCCAGAGCAGCGGGAGAAGCGCCAGGGCCAGCCAGAGCGGTGTCGTCCAGAACTGCAGGCGTTCGAGCGCTCGCATCCCATAGATGACGATGGGGATGACGACGACGGTCGAGATGAGGTACCCGATCGGGAGCGGGATACCCGTGGCCACCAGCAGCCCCTGCGCCATGATCGCGCCCTCGAGCGCGAAGAAGATGCACGTGAAGACGGCGAAGATCACGGTGGTGATCGACGATCCGTAGTAGCCGAACCCCGACCCGCGGGCGATCAGGTCGAGGTCGAGGTTGTAGCGGGCGGCGTAATACGCGATCGGAAGCCCGACGATGAAGATCGTGACCGACGCGAGCAGGATGCCGAGCACGGCGTTGTTGGTGCCGTGCTCGATGCCGATGCTGGCGCCGATCGAGAAGTCCGCGAGAAAGGCGATGGACCCGAGCGCCGTGATGCCGACGGCGCTCGCGCTCCAACGGCGGAACGAGCGCGGCACATAACGGAAGGCGTAGTCTTCGAGGCTGTCCTCGGCCGCCGCCCGTGCGTTGTCTGCCCTGGTCATCGTCGAAACTCCCTGCGCCGCACGCGTGCGCCCATTGTGGCCGCACCGTGTTACAACCGCATTGCGGGGGCTTCCGATCGCCCATAGGCGGGGCGTTTCGTCTCGCCTGCGGCTCGCTCAACGACCAAGGTGCTGGGCCGCCGCATCCGTCTCCGACGCTAGATCGCCATGGCCGCGCGCACGCCCTGGGCGGCAGATGCTCCGCCCTCGCCCGTGCTCGACGCGAAACCGCTCGCGAGCACCAGATACTTGTCGGCGGCCTCGAGCGCGAAACCGATGTGCTGCTCGACAAGAAGGACAGACAGGCCCTCGCTGGCGAGTTGCATGATGGTGTGTTCGATTTCGGCCACGATCGTCGGCTGGATGCCCTCGGTGGGCTCGTCGAGGATCAGCATCTTCGGCTCGGTGATGAGCGCACGCGCGATCGCGAGCTGCTGGCGCTGACCGCCCGAGAGCAGGCCCGCCTTGCGGGTGGCGAACTTCTCGAGCGCGGGAAAGCGCGTGAGCTGCTGCTCGATCAGCGCTTTGCCGCCCTTGCGACCATCGGCCACGAGCTGCAGATTCTCCATCGTGGTGAGCTGTGCAAAGGCCTGTTGCCCCTGGGGCACGTACGCAAGGCCACGAGCGACGCGCTTATTGGGCGAGAGCTGTGTGATGTCTTCGCCGTTGAAAAGCACGCGGCCGCTTCGCGGCTTGATCAGCCCGATGGCCACCCTGAGCAGCGTCGACTTGCCCGCACCGTTGTGACCGAGCACGGCGACGACGTCGGCGCTCGGCAGCGTCACTCCGTGCAGGACGAGAGTGCGGCCGTAACCCGCCTGGATGTCGTTCATCTCGAGCATGTCAGGCACCTTCCTTCGGGGAGCCGGCATCCGACGTCGAGTGCACCGACTCGATCGTGGGGTCGGCCACCGCCATCATGCCGGTCGTGGTCGGGGCAGCTGCGGTGCCGAGGTAGACCTCCTGCACCTTCGGGTCGGCCTGCACCGTGGCGACCGTGCCCTCCGAGAGCACCTTTCCCTGGTGCAGTACCGTGACGCGCGAGGCGTAGCGGCGCATGAAGTCCATGTCGTGCTCGACGACGAGAACAATGCGGCGCTCGGCGATGCGTTGCAGCAGTCGGCCCGTGGCGGTGCGTTCGTCCTGACTCATGCCGGCGACGGGCTCGTCGAGCAGCAGGGCCCGCGGGTCCTGCACCAGCATCATCGCGATCTCCAACCACTGCTTCTGGCCGTGCGAGAGGATGCCGGCGGGCGTCTCGCGCTCTTTGCCGAGCCCCGTCTCTTCGAGCGCCTGCTCGATCGATGGCTCGATGCCGTGGCGCGCTCGCAGGAGTGACAGTGGAGAGCGGTGCAGGCCCGCGGCGATATCGAGATTCTGCAGCACCGTGAGTTGCTCGAACACGCTCGCGGTCTGGAAGGTTCGGCCGACACCGAGTCGCACGATCTTGTTGACGGGTCGGCCGAGGAGTTCCTGATCTCCCAGCTTGACGGACCCCGTTCCCTTCGACAGCCCGGTAATGGCGTCGATGCAGGTGGTCTTGCCGGCGCCGTTCGGGCCGATGAGAAAGCGGACTTCGCCCGGGTGGGCGTCGAACGAGACACCGCCGACCGCGACGAAACCGTCGAACTCGACGTGCAGATCGGTGACGATGAGCGAGCCATCCATTCCGGTCATTTCTTCACCTCGTCGAGTTCGGGTGCCGCCTCGGCGGGTGCGGTTTCGGCTGGCGCCGAGCGAGAGTGCCAGAGGGCGTCCTTTGCCTTCCCGAACAGGGACGACAGCCCCATGGGCAGGAAGAGGGTGACCAGGATGAAGACCAGCCCGAGGATGTAGACCCAGCCATCCGGCCAGCTGGATCCCAGGCTCGACTGCCCCCAGCCGATCGCCATCGCCCCGAGCGCTGGGCCGAAGAGCGAGGCGCGTCCCCCGAGTGCCACGCCCGCGATCATGAGGATGGATGCGGATGCCCCGATCTCGGCCGGTGTGATGATGCCGACGATGGGGACGAACATCGCCCCCGCGATGCTCGCCATCACCGCCGCGACCACGTAGGCGACGAGCTTGATGTTCGCGGGGTCGTACCCGAGAAAGCGCACGCGTTCTTCCGCGTCCCGCGTCGCGATGAGCAACTCCCCGTAGCGGCTGCGGTTCAGTTGCCACACCGCCAGCAGGCAGAGGATCAGCAGCGACGACGCGATCATGAAGACCATGAGCTTGTTCGCGTCATCGGTCAGGACGAATCCGAAGAAGAACTTGAAGTCGCTCAGCCCGGTATCCCCGCCGGTCTCGCGGATCGTCGAGCTGATGAGCACGGCCAGCGCCACGGCGAGGGCCTGACTCAGGATGGCGAAGTACGCACCCTTCACGCGACGCTTGAACAGCGCGTAGCCGAGGATCGAGGCCACGATCACCGGCAGCGCCACGATGGCGATCAGGGTGAAAACGGGGCTGCGGAACGGCTCCCAGAACGCAGGGAGTGCCGCCGCCGGGTCGTACAGGATCATGAAGATCGGCAGGCTGTCCGGCCCGGCGGACTCGAGCGTCAGCTGCATCGCCATGGCATACGCACCGAGACCGAAGAACACCCCCTGGCCGAGCACCAGCATGCCCCCGCGTCCCCACGCGAGACCGATTCCCACGGCCGCGATGGCCCAGCAGGCGTACTTGCCGAGGTTGTTGATCCAGTGCATCGACAGCACGGCCGGTGCGACGACGAGAAGGAGGATGGCGAACACCCCGATGCCGATGAGGGGCAGCCATGGCTTGATCTTGGTCATGACGGTCTTGGTTTCCGTGGCGTTCGTCCCGCTCATGTCAGCCCCCTGGTGCGTACGGTGAACAGGCCCTGCGGGCGGAATTGCAGAAAGACGACGACGAGAACGAAGGCGAGAACCTGCGCCATGCTGCCGGTCGTCCAATCGGCGAAGTAGGCCAGGGCCACGCCGACGGCCCAGGCCGCGATCACGGTGCCCTTGATCTGGCCGACGCCGCCGGCGACGACCACGAGGAACGCCGGGATGATGTATTGCGTGCCCATCTGCGAGTTCGTGCCGCCGATGAGGGAGGCCGCGACGCCAGCGACGCCGGCCAGGCCCGAACCGACGAAGAAGGTGATGCGGTCGACGTTGCGCGTCGGAATACCGCTCGTCTCGGCCAGGTCGCGGTTCTGGACCGTGGCCCGAATCCGTCGGCCGAACGAGGAGTACTTCAGCCAGGCGGCGAGGCCAGCCAGGCACAGGGCCGCGAGCAGGATCGTGAAGACCTGGCGCATCGGCCATCCGTAGCCGAAGATGTCGATCTGACCGTCGAGCCAGCCGGGGCTCACGACGGGGACACCCTGCGCCGGGAAGACCTGCAGCGCAACCTGCTGCAGGATCAGGCTGACACCGACGGTGACGAGCAGGGTGTCGAGTGGTCGCCGATACATCCATTGAATGATGCCGATCTCAAGGAGGAGACCGAGGAGACCCGCGCCGAGGAATGCGAGCGGCAGGGCGACGAGGATCGAGATGTTGGTGGAGGCGACGACCAACTGCGTCACATAGGCGATGAAGGCGCCGGCCATGATGAATTCGCCGTGCGCCATGTTGATCACCCCCATCTGACCGAAGGTCAGGGTGAGCCCGAGCGCCGCGAGCAACAGCAGCGCACCCTGCGCGGAGCCGTTCAGAAGCGGGGGGAGGAGTGCATCCACGTGCTGTCCCTCTCTTCGAGGTTGGGGTACTAGAGGAGGAGGTGGAGCGCGGGGCCCCGTTGCGTTTCGGCAACGGGGCCCCGCGCTCTGGGCGATCAGCCCGCGGCGGCTACGAGAGCGTCGCGGACGTCAGCGGGGAACCAGTCGTACTGTTCGAGGTACGGATCGGGCTCGATGAATCCGTCGGACGACCAGACGATGTCGAACTGGTTCTCGGCGTTGATCCGCCCGATGTTCCCGGGCTTGGAGATGTGATGGTTCTCACCGTTCAGCGTGACCACACCCTCGGGCGCATCGACGGTGATCTCGTTCTCGAGCGCCGCAGCGTTGATGTCGTCGACCTCGAACGAGCCGGCCGCCTCGACGAGAGCCTTGTAGAGGTACAGCGAGATGTACGCGGCCTCCATCGGGTCACTCGTCACTCCGCTGCTGCCCGGCCAGGCCTGCCAGCGCTCGATGAAGCCCGGGTTGTTCGGAGTATCCATGGACTGGAAGTAGTTCCACGATGCGTAATTGCCGGTGACCTCGCGGCCCATGGCGGGCGCTTCTTCTTCGGCGATCGAGACCGAGATGATCGGGTTTGTCTCCGGAGTGAGGCCGGCGTCGTAGTAGGCCTTGATGAAGCCGACGTTGGACGAGCCGTTGATCGTGTTGAAAATGAAGTCCGGGTCGGCTTCGACGATCTTGGCGACCTGGGTCGTCCAGTCGTCTCGATCGAGCGGCACGTACTCTTCGCCGACGATTTCGATGCCGAGCTCGGCCGCGTAGAGCTTGATGATCGCGTTCGCGGTCCGAGGGAAGACGTAGTCGGATCCCGCGAGGAACAGCGTCTTCACGCCCTGCGAGGCGAGGTAGTCCATGGCCGGAATGATCTGCTGGTTGGTCGTGGCGCCTGTGTAGTAGATATTCGGCGACGATTCGAGGCCCTCGTACTGCACAGGGTAGAAGAACAGGCCGTTGTTCTCTTCGACGACCGGCTTGACGGCCTTGCGGGAAGAAGAGGTCCAGCCGCCGAAGATCGCGCCGACGCAGTCCTGGGTGAGCAACTTCTCGGTCTTTTCGGCGAACGTCGGCCAGTCGGTGGCGCCGTCCTCCTGGATGTACTCGATTTGCTTTCCGAGGATGCCACCGTCCTCGTTGATCTCGGCGGCGGCCATCTGCAGGACGTTTGAGACCGTCTGTTCGGAGATGGCCATGCCGCCCGTGAGCGAGTTGAGGAAGCCGAGCTTGATCGTGTCGCCGGAGGTGTCGATGCAGCTTTCGGATGCCGCGGCCGATTCGGTCGTTTCGGCGTCGCCGGCTCGGGAGCCGCAGCCCGCGAGAACCAGCGCCGCGGTGGCGAGTATGGCGGGGATGGCGAGGGTGGACCTCAGCCGTCGTGTTCGGATGGTGCTCATGGGACTCTCCGTTTCTGTGTGGTGCAGGGATGGTGCGTTCGGGTGAACGTTTGCGCGGGCACGCCGAATAGCGGTGTCGCTCCGCGAGGGATCCGGACACGCCGAATGGCGGTGCTGAATGGGCGGTGCTGACCCGGAAGGGAGCGGAGCAGGCTGATCTGGTCAGATCAGTGCGTGGAGCAGGAAGTGCCGATACTGCGGAAGTGGCCGCCGACTGCTGCGGTAGTTGTCAGCATGGAGCCATGACATTGCTCTGACATTTCTCGATTGTTCCGATCTTGTTAACCGTCTCGGGGCGCGTGCGCCTAGTTGCCCGTCATTACTGGCAACTAGGCGCAACCCGGGTAGTCGGAGCAGGATTCGGGCCTCTTTGGGAGGTGCCGTTGTGGCACACTTCTGACATCAACCTGATGCCGGAGGGATGCGATGCACTTCACCCCAGCCGAGACCGAAAAGCTGCTGCTGTCGGTGGCCGCCATGGTCGCGCGCGACAGGCTCGAGCGCGGGGTGGTACTCAACCATCCCGAGACCGTCGCACTGCTCTCGAGCTGGGTGATCGAGGGCGCGCGCTCGGGGCGATCCGTGGCTGACCTCATGCAGGCCGGACGAAGTGTGTTGACCCGCGACGAGGTCATGCCGGGTGTGCCCGAGATGCTCGCCGACGTGCAGGTCGAGGCGACGTTCCCGGATGGACGCAAGCTCGTCACCATCCACCATCCGATCGACTGAGTCGAACCGCGCGAAAGGGGATGCCGTGGCATCCGTGTCGAGTGAAGGCCCCGGGGCCTTCCGAATCCGTCCGGGCCAGATCGAGCTCAACGCCGATCGCCGCGAAGATGAGCGCCTTCGTCTCGTCTTCGTCAACACGGGCGATAGACCGATCCAGATCGGATCGCATCTGCACCTGCCCGACGCGAATGCCGGGTTGGAGTTCGACCGGGCAGCGGCACACGGGTTTCGCCTCGACATCCCCTCGGGGACGTCCCAACGATTCGAACCGGGTGCCTCGCGAGAGTTGGATGCGGTCGCCATCCGTGGTCTTCGCCGTGTTCCCGGTATCCAGCTGAAGACCGAGGGCGAGGGGTATCTCGATGGTGTGGATTGATCGGCAGCGATACGCGGCGATCTATGGGCCGACCGTCGGCGACGAGGTGCGCCTCGGCGACACCGACCTCTGGATTCAGATCGAGCAAGACCTGACCGTGGGCGGCGAGGAGGCCGTATTCGGCGGGGGCAAGTCGATTCGCGAGTCCATGGCGCAGTCGACCGTGAGTCGGGCGGATGGTGCCCTGGATACCGTCATCACGAACGCGATCATCCTGGACTGGTGGGGGATCGTCCGCGCGGATATCGGCATCCGCGACGGCAGGATCGTCGGGATCGGCCATGCCGGAAACCCCGACATCAGCGACGGCATCGACATGATCATCGGGCCCTCGACCGACGTGATCGCGGGCGAGGGCCGGATCGTCACGGCGGGGGCGATCGACTCGCACGTGCATCTGCTGTCGCAGTCGCAGATCCACGAGGCGCTCGCGACCGGCATCACGACGATCGTCGGGGGCGGCACGGGGCCGTCGGAGGGGTCGAAAGCCACGACGGTGACCCCCGGTGCCTGGCATCTCACGAACATGCATCGCGCGCTCGATCCGTTGCCGATCAACATCCTGCTGCTCGGCAAGGGCAACACCGTCTCGGCGGCGGCGCTGAAAGAGCAGGCGCTCGCCGGAGCGGCCGGGTACAAGGTGCACGAGGACTGGGGATCGACACCCGCGGCGATCGACGCGTCATTGAAGGCCGCGGATGACTGGGGTCTGCAGGTTGCGCTGCACTCCGACTCACTCAACGAGGCCGGGTTCGTCGAGTCGACGATTGCGGCCATGGCGGGCCGATCGATCCATGCGTTCCACGTCGAGGGCGCGGGCGGCGGGCATGCCCCCGACATCCTCTCGATCGCGGGGCTGCCGAACGTGATCCCCGGCTCGACCAATCCGACGCTGCCGCACACGGTGAACACGGTCGCCGAGCACCTCGACATGCTGATGGTCTGCCATCACCTGAACCCCGCGGTTCCCGAAGATCTGGCGTTCGCCGAGTCCCGCATCCGGGCAACGACGATTGCGGCGGAAGACATCCTGCACGACATCGGCGCGCTCTCGGTCACCTCTTCGGACGCGCAGGCGATGGGCCGGATCGGCGAGGTGATCACGCGCACGTGGCAGGTTGCACACGTCATGAAGCACCGCCGCGGGCCGCTCGGGGGAGGGATGCCGGCCGACAATGAGCGGGCCCGCCGGTACGTCGCGAAGTACACGGTCAACCCCGCGGTCGCGCACGGCATCGCCTATGACGTGGGGTCGGTCGAGGTCGGCAAGCTCGCCGACCTCGCCGTGTGGGACCCGAAGTTCTTCGGTGTGCGCCCCGCGGTTGTCGTGAAGGGGGGCGCGATCGCCTGGGCCGCGCTCGGCGACCCGAACGCGTCGATCCCGACGCCCCAGCCCGTCATGATGCGGCCCTCGTTCGGTGACACGATCGGTGCTGACCTCTCGATCACGTATGTGTCGCCGGCAGCGCTCGACGACGGTCTGGCCGAGACCCTCGGTCTTCGGCGGCGATTGGCGGCGGTCGAGCCGACCCGGCACATCGGCAAAGCCGACATGAAGAACAACGACCTGATCCCCTCGATCCGCATCGAGCCCGACACGTTCGAGATCGCGATCGATGGCGAGCGCGTCGAGCCGGCGCCCGCGGCATCCCTCCCCCTCGCACAGCTGTACAACCTCTTCTGAGTTGCTTGCTATGAACCCCACCGCGCACACCATCACGATGCTGCTGGCCGATGCTCGCCTGCCCTCCGGGGGCTACGCGTTCTCGTCGGGGCTCGAACCCGCGCTCCAGGGTGGGCTCGAACCGGCGCAGGTGGGCGCGTTCCTGCGAGCTCGGGCCCGGACGACGACGATGGTGGATGCCGCCACCGCCGCCGTGGCGCGTTCGGCCGGGCTCACCGGAGGGCCCTACGCCCCCGTGGAGCGCGCATGGGCGGCGCGGACCCCGAGTTCTGCGGCACGCAAGGCCGTGCGCGAGCTCGGCCGCGGGCTGCTACGGCTCGCGAGCACCCTGTGGCCCGATTCGCCGCCGATCGCGGCCCTGGTGGCCGAGGCATCCGGTGCCTCTTTTGCGCCCTCCTTCGGATGGTCTCGTCCGGTCGTCTTGGGGGCGATCGCGGCTCACGCTGGCCTGTCGGCCGAAGCACTCGTGCGCCTCGCGGTATACGACGACATGGCGTGTGCCGCCGCGGCCATGCTCAAGCTCGAGCCGGGCGACCCCGTGGACGGCGTGCGACTGGTGTTGGATGCGTGCGCCACCATCGGCCCCTACGTGCCGCAGCTCGCGGCGCTCACCCTGCCCGATGCGATCCCCGCGTCGAGCGCTCCCCAGACCGAGGCGTGGACCGAAGTCCATGCCCAGAGCAACAGGAGGCTCTTTCGTGCCTGATTCCCCCGCGCCCACCCGCGCCCTCCGACTCGGCGTTGCTGGCCCCGTCGGCACCGGAAAGTCGTCGCTCATCGCCACGGTGTGCCGCGCACTCGGCGGCGAGCTTCGCCTCGGCGTCATCACGAACGACATATATACGGACGAGGATGCCCGCTTCCTCCGCTCCGCGGGGGTGCTCGAGCCCGAGCGCATCCGTGCCGTCGAGACGGGGGCGTGCCCGCACACGGCGATCCGCGACGACATCACCACCAACCTGCTCGCGGCGGAAGACCTCGAGCGTGACTTCTCGCCGCTCGATGTCGTGCTGATCGAATCGGGCGGCGACAACCTGACGGCGACCTTCTCGCCCGCGCTCGTCGATGCCCAGATCTTCGTGCTCGACGTGGCCGGTGGGGGGGATGTCGCACGCAAGGGCGGGCCCGGCATCGGGCGCGCCGACCTGCTGGTGGTCAACAAGACCGACCTCGCTCCGTATGTCGGCGTGGACGTGCCGCAGATGGTGGCGGACGCTATGGCGGCGCGCGAAGGGCGAGCGGTGCTGGCGCTCTCGAAGCACGACGAGGCATCCATCGCTTCCTTGCGTTCGTGGGTGCTCAGCGTTCTCGCGTCGCACCGTTCGGGCAATCACGTACCGCAGGATCCGGGGCCGATGGCGCCGCACTTCCACGCCGACGAAGAGCACCCCGAGGGTGGCTTCGTGCACGCGCACGACGAGCACGAGCACTCCCACGACTATTCCGACGACGAGCACTCGCACGCGGGCGCGGGCGCGGGGACGCACTCGCACGAGTGATCCCCACCCGCATCGCCGTCGCGGCAGGCGACCCCCGAGCGCGGGTCGACCTGCGCGTCGGCGCGCTCGCGCCTCGGCTGATCTCGCGCCGCGAGCGGTCGGCGCACATCGCGCTGGCGTCCGCCGGCATGATTCTGCTCGGCGGCGATCGCGTGCACGTCGAGGTCGATGTCGGCGCGGGCTGCGTGCTCGACCTCGAGGATGTCGGCGGCACGATCGCGTACCGAGCCGATGCGGAACGATCCGCCTGGACGCTTTCCGCGCGGGTTGGGGTGGGGGCCACGCTGCTTTGGCGGGGTCTTCCCTTCGTCGTGTCCGAGGGCGCGGATGTCGAGCGTCGCACGTCGCTGGAGTTGGAGACGGGTGCGCGGGCGGTGATCCGCGAGACGCTCGTGCTCGGGCGTCATGGTGAGCGGGGCGGGCGCGTCGAGTCCTCTTTCTCTGCGCGGGATGCCGGGGGCCCCGTGCTCGTCGAGCAACTGGCGCTCGACGGCGTCGCGCCCGAGCCTGGCGTGCTGGGTGAGCACCGGGTGCTCGACGCGGTGATCGCGCTGGGCTTCACGCCAGACACCACGCCCGGCGATCTCGTGCTGGAAGAGCCCGGCGCGATCGCTCGGCACCTGGGTATCGAGACGCATACCTCGCGCCTTGACCGCGTGTGGGATGTCTGGTCGGATGTGGCGCGACAGAAAACGGCAGGGCACGTCGACGAACGAGCGAACGAAGTCGTCGAAAGGAACCGAAGTGACCTCATCGCCTGAACCGGGCACGCGGACGGGGCCCCAGCGCGGCACGATCGCGGTCATCGCGCTGATTGTGCTGCTGCACATGCTCGGCTGGGGTGTCCTCGTGCTGATCGTGATCCCGGCCGATATTCCGCTCGGTGGTGGGGGTGGCGCACTCGTGACCCTGGGGGTCGGGCTCACGGCCTACGCGCTCGGAGTGCGGCACGCCTTCGACGCCGACCACATCGCGGCGATCGACAACACCACCCGGCGGCTCGCAGAACGTGGACGCCCCGCGACGACGGTCGGCTTCTGGTTCTCGCTCGGGCATTCCACGATCGTGGTGGTGCTCTGCATCCTTCTCACTCTCGGGATCGCCGCGATCGGCTCGTCGCTTGCAGACGATTCGTCCGCGTTGCGCACGTGGACGGGGATCATCGGCCCCACGGTCTCAGGCGTCTTCCTCCTCGCGATCGCCGCCATCAACATCGCCTCGCTGCGCCATCGCCACCAGGCGGTGGGAGGGCCCGTGCTCCGGTTGCTCGGACCTTTCGAGAAGGCAGTCGATCGTCCATCGCGCATGTACATCGTCGGGTTGCTGTTCGGACTCGGCTTCGACACCGCGACCGAGATCGGGCTGCTCGCTCTCGCGGGCGCCGCCACCCTCGTGGCCGTCCCGTGGTGGGCGGCGCTCACTCTGCCGGTGTTGTTCGCTGCTGGGATGAGCGCTTTCGACACGACGCAGGGCGCGGTGATGCGTCGCGCGTACACCCTGCAGCCCGGCCGTCGCCATATCGGTGCGGCGTACGCGATCGCGATGACCGTACTCTCGGTCGTCGCCGCGGTGCTGATAGCGATCGTTCAGCTTGCGGGTGTCCTCGTCGACAACCTCGGGCTCGGCGGCCCACTCCCCTGGCTGGCATCGTTCGGCATCGACGACCTTGGGTTCATCTTGACCGGCGTGCTCGTGACGATGTGGGCCCTGGTCCTGGTCCTCGCGCGCCGACCGCGGGTGCTCGAGAGCTGAGCCGTTGACACTTGGCCTCCATGACGTAAGCTCTTCAACGAAGACCCCGGAACGATCACTGGCTTAGCCACATCGCCGGGGTTTCGTCTTGCCCGCAGATGACTAAGCGATCGGCGGGGTGCACGGCATCCATCGAGCCGAGTAGCTCCGCGTATTCCGCTGCCCGAGCCGAGTAGGCGCCGGTCACGTCAGTCACAGAGCGAGGCTACCGGCGTGTGACGCGGAGTGCCCTCGCACGCACTTTTGTGGCTCCGACCGGTCCCAGACCGGCCCAAGCGCTACCGATGGGTGCCTGGAGGGCATCCGACTGGAGCGTTTCGTCTCGCTTTGCTCGCTCAACGCCCGGGACTTCGCTCGCTCGCGAACGGCACAGAAAGCCAACCTCACCAGGGAAAAGCGAAACCCCCGCCATGTAGAAGCTAGACGAGGGTTTCTCAGGTGACTGTAATGATCACCCTGTGGCTCCGACGGGCGTCGATCCCGTGACCTCACGATTTTCAGTCGTGCGCTCTACCAACTGAGCTACAGAGCCTCGCGGCATCCGCTTCGAAAAGCGTGACTGTCGCGATCTAGACGAAAGGCCCTCTCTCAAAAGAAAGGGCCCGTCGCTTAGAGCGACCCTGACGGGACTTGAACCCGCGACCTCCGCCGTGACAGGGCGGCACGCTAACCAACTGCGCTACAGGGCCATGCTATTTAGTTGTGGAGTGACCCCAACGGGATTCGAACCCGTGCTACCGCCGTGAAAGGGCGGCGTCCTAGGCCGCTAAACGATGGGGCCGAATGAACCCCAGGGGCTCACGCTTACCGACGCTCAAGCATACGCATTCCCCGACCAAACCGCCAATCGCGGGCGCGTCAACCGGTGCCGATCGCGACGACCAGGGATGCTAAGGGTCTACGTCTACATGAGTTGCGACCGGTATGGGCTGGGAATCGCCCCGAACTGGGCGAATACTTGCAGTGACAACGCATCGCATGTTGCCAATGTTAAAGATGTTGTTAGCGTGATTTATGTTACTGGCGGAACGATCGCGAGGCGACGTGTCAGCTGTGCACGGCGATGCCTTGTGCGCGACGCTTCCGAGCCGGAACCGGACTGCGGATGTGCCCCGACGCCCGCCGAAATGCGGGCGAATGCCGCGATCGCGAAACGCTCCGTGTCCCGTCGCTGGCTGCTGGGCGCCGGCGCGCTCGGTCTGGTCGCCGCCGGTGCGCTCGGCGGCCCGATGCTTCCCGCCGCGTTCGCCGCGACCTACCCCTCGTGGGACGACGTCCAGCGTGCGAAGGGGAACGAGGCATCCAAGGCCAGCGAGGTCACTCGCGTCGAGGGCCTCATCAATCAGCTCCAGTCCAACGTCGCAGCCACACAGGCCGCCGCCGAGCAGGCCTCGATGGAATACTTCGAGGCCGAAGAGGAATACCTCAACTCGGTCATGATCGCCGACGATCTGCAGGCGCAGGCCGACGCCCAAGGTGCAGCGGCGACCGCAGCATCGCAGCGTGCGGGCAAGGTCGCCTCGCAGCTCTACCGCAGCGGCGGCGACGACACCTCGCTCGAACTGTTCTTCGCCGGGTCCGCGTCCGGAGCAGACGATCTGCTCGGCCGCCTGGGCCGCATGGACCAGGTGCTCGAGCGCAACAAAGACACCTTCGCCAGCGCCGTCACGGCCCCGAACTCGGCGCAGTCGCTGAGCGACCAGGCATCCGTCGCCCGCGATGAGCGTGACCGCCTGAAGCAGGTCGCCGAGCAGAAGATGGTCGAATCCCAGGCGGCAGCGGATGCCGCCCAGGATGCGCAATCCGAGCACCTCGTCGTGCTCGAGGCGCCGCTCGCTGCCCTGAAGGACCAGACCGCGCAGACGATCGCCGGGTATCAGGCGGGCGTCGAAGCCAAGCGCAAGGCCGAAGAAGAGGCTCGTCGCCGCGCGGAGGAAGAGGCGCGTCGCCTGGCCGCAGAAGCCGCTGCGGCAGCCGCTGCGCACGGTGGCGGAGGCGGCGGTGGCGGCGGCGGCGTCGTGACGCGGTACTCGCACATCCAGAACGGCGAATTCATGGTCGGCTACGGCGCGAACGTCAGCGCCGGGCAGCTCATCGGCCGTGAGGGCATGACGGGCCTGTCGTACGGGTGCCACCTGCACTTCGAGGTCGGGATCGACGGCGTTCGAACCAACCCCGAGGTGTTCATGCGCGCCCGGGGCATTTCGATCTAGCTGGGCAAAGCCTGACGAGACCGCTCTGGGTTTGCGTCGAGTCGGGGGGTCGTGCCTAGCCTGGGAGAGTCCCGATGGGAGATCCCGTGCCCGAACCCTGGTCAACGCTTCTGACCTTTTCTCTCGCCCTCGTCGGCGCGCTCATCGCTGTCCTCATCATTTCGGCGGTCGCGTCCGTCATCGTCCGGACGACGTCCCGCCACCGGCAGTGGGCGATCACGCTCATCACGCGCGCGCGGTGGCCCTTCCGCGTCACCCTGCTCATCGTCGGGGTGCGGATCGCCGTGGCGATCAGCTTTCCGGGAGCCGGATGGCGCGAGGTCGTTTACCATGCACTGCTGATCGCGCTGATCTCGTCAGGCGCATGGCTCGTCTGCCAATTGCTGCTGTTCATCGCCGACCTCAGCCTCAGCCGGTATCGGCTCGACGTACCCGACAACCGCGTCGCACGCCGCCTGCATACGCAGCTCCAGATCGTCCGTCGACTCGTCGTCGTCATCGTCGTGATCATCGCGATCGGGGCCAGCCTGCTGACCTTCGACGGGGTGCGCGCCGTCGGAGCGAGCGTCCTGGCATCGGCCGGTATCGCCTCGATCGTCGCCGGTCTCGCCGCCCAGTCCGTGCTCGCGAACGTGTTCGCGGGTGTGCAGCTAGCGTTCTCAGAAGCGATCCGCGTCGACGACGTGGTGGTGGTGGACGGGCAGTGGGGCCGCATCCACGAGATCACGCTTACGTACGTCGTCGTGATGACCTGGGATCAACGCACGGTTGTACTCCCCTGCAACTACTTCACCTCGACCGCGTTCGAGAACTGGACTAAGTACGGCAGCGAGATCGTGGGAGCGGTCGAGTTGGACGTCGATTGGCGCGTTTCGACGGATGCGATGCGCGCCCGCCTCGAGGCGGTGTTGGCCGAGTCATCGCTCTGGGATGGCCGCACGCAAGTCCTGCAGGTGACCGACGCGACGGGTGGCATGGTGCGCGTGCGTGTGCTGGTGAGCGCGGCGGACTCGGCCGCGCTCTGGGATCTGCGCTGCGTTGTGCGCGAATCGCTCGTCGAGTGGGTCCGCGATGAGGATGCTGCGTCCCTGCCGCTGCAGCGCGTGCTGATCGGCGATCCCGGTCAGCAGGGCTCGTCAGCCATGAAGACAGCAGAGCCCGCCGAGGCACGCGACCGCGCGGGACTCTTCTCGGGCAATGCCGACGGTGAAGCCCGGGCATCCGAGTTCACCGCGGCGATCCCCGTTCAGGAGGACGCGCGCCAGAGCCGCGAGCATCCGTTGCTCGAGCCCGCCCGCGACGACGACTGACGCGCCGACGGGCTCGGGACCGGATCAGACGGACTTGGGCGCTTCGCCCTCACCCTGCGTCTTGGTGCGACCCTCGTGCTCTTCGAAACGCACGATGGACTCGGCAACGAGGCGCTCGGCCTGGGTGACATCGCCCCACGCGTCGACCTTGACCCACTTGTTCGGCTCGAGGTCCTTGTAGTGCTCGAAGAAGTGCGCGATCTCCTTCTTCGTGAACTCGGGGATGTCGTCGACGTCCTGGATGTGGGCCCAGCGCGGATCCTTCGCCAGTACGGCGACGAGCTTGTCGTCGCCGCCGGCCTCGTCGCTCATCTTCAGCACGCCGACCGGGCGCACGGTGACCATGACACCCGGGAAGAGCGTGACGTCGAGCAGCACGAGCACGTCGAGCGGGTCGCCGTCTTCGCCGAGGGTGTTCTCGAAGAACCCGTAGTCGGCGGGGTAACCCATGGGCGTGAACAGCACACGGTCGAGGAATACGCGGCCGGTGCCGTGGTCGACCTCGTACTTGACGCGGCTGCCGCGGGGGATCTCGATGACGGCGTCGTACGCGCCCATGCGTGGCTCCTCGATATAGATGGTGCGAAAAAGTGAGTGGCGGACCTGCTGCTCGCCGCGTTCCAGCCTAGTCAACCGGCGCACGGCGTAAATCTGAAAGGAATCTCGAGGGCTGCGGGTCCCGATCGGCTGGATTCTGGGCGTGCAGGGGCCGTTCTTCCTTTCAGATTTACGGCGAGCCAGTATGAACCGGCCCCGGGTACGGTGGGGGCGTGCCCGAGACTGCCGAACACAGCGCCCACCGCGGACGCCTCGACCCCGCCGTTGCGGCCGTGCGGTCCGCGGTTCGTGCGGCCCTGGCGCCCCTGCAGGCTGAACCCGGCGCCGCGGAACGCCGCGTGCTCGTGGCGCTCTCGGGCGGTGCCGACTCGCTCGCCCTGACCGCGGCGGTCGCATTCGAAGCCCCTCGGCTCGGCATCGAGGCCTCCGCCGTCGTGATCGATCACGGGCTGCAGGATGCCTCGGCCGCACAGGCCACGGTGGCAGCGGGGGCCGCACGGTCCCTCGGCCTCACCGCGACGGTCATCGCGGTCGAGGTCGCGGCGGAGGGTGGGCCCGAGGCAGCAGCCCGGGACGCACGCTATGACGCGCTACGTGCCGAGGCCCAGCGCATCGGCGCGGGCGCGGTGTTGCTCGGCCACACGCTCGACGACCAGGCCGAAACCGTGCTGCTCGGCCTGGCGCGTGGTTCGGGTGGCTCGAGTCTCATGGGCATGGCGCCCGTGCGAGCGGACGAGGCATCCGGTGTGCTGTGGATGCGCCCCCTGCTCGCGGTGCGTCGCGAAGCAACCCGTGCGGCCTGCGCGGCCGAGGGGAGGGCGCCGTGGGATGACCCGCACAACGTCGACCCCCGGTTCGCCCGTGTGCGCGTCCGTAACCGGGTGCTGCCGCTGTTGGAGGACGAACTCGGGCCCGGCGTCGCCGAGGCCCTCGCGCGCACAGCCGAACAGTTGCGCGAGGACACCGAGGCGTTCCGCGACATGATCGACGAGACGATCGAAGACATCGTGGAGCATGCCGAGGCGGGCATATCTGTCTCGGTCCCGGCGCTTGCGGCGAACCCGGCCGCGCTTCGCAATCGCGTGATCCGCCACGTCGTGCAGAGTGAATTCGGCGTGAGCCTGACCCGCGCCCAGACCCTCGAGGTCGCTCGGCTCGTCACCAATTGGCACGGCCAGGCGCCTATCGACCTGCCGGGGTGTGCGGCCGAGCGCCGAGGCATCCGATTGGTCTTCACCGCCCGCTCGTGAACGACGGATGCTTCGGGCCACCCAGACCCGGAGCCTAGACTCGAGCCCATGCGCGCCGCCGATATTGCCGATGATCTGACCGATGTCCTCGTGACCGAGGAGCAGATCCTCGCCAAGCTGCAGGAGTTGGCCGCACAGGTCGCCAAAGATTACGAGGGCAAAGACCTGGTGCTCGTGGGTGTGCTGAAGGGCGCGGTCATGGTCATGGCCGATTTTGCCCGTGCGCTGCCGATGCTGGTGCCGATGGACTGGATGGCCGTCTCCTCTTATGGGGCCGGCACCAAGTCGAGCGGTGTCGTGCAGATCCGGAAGGACCTCGACACCGACCTGCACGACAAGCACGTACTGATCGTCGAGGACATCATCGACTCGGGTCTGACGTTGAGCTGGTTGCTCGACAACTTCCGCGTCCGCGGTGCTGCGTCGGTCGAGGTGCTCGCGCTCCTCCGCAAGCCGAAGTCGGTCAAGGTACCGGTGGACGTGCGCTACGTCGGGTTCGACATCCCGAGCGACTTTGTCGTCGGCTACGGCCTCGACTACAACGAGAAATACCGCAACCTGCGGGATGTCGCGGTGTTGGCGCCCCACGTCTACTCCTGATCGCTGTGTGTCCCACTCCTACCGGTGTGTGTCCCACTTCTGACCGGTAAGGGGTCGCCAAACAGGCAGAAAGTGGGACACGGTCGGCTGGGGTACGGCTGTACGCCGTGGGCGAATGCACAGCCGGTGCAAAGCGGGGGAGCGATACCCTGGCTGAACCGCCCTGGTGCGGCACGTCGACGAAAGGCTTCGGGCTCGCCCCGCCACCATGGACTTCAAGAAGATCTCCCGCAATCCCCTGATCTATGTGCTGTTGATCGGGGTCTTCCTCATCGTGGGCTTCACGCTGATCTCGAGTCTCGGCGGAGCCAAGCAGATCTCGACGCAACAGGGACTCGAGCTTCTCGGCGGAGGCACC
The DNA here is from genome assembly GCA_963740165.1 of uncultured Actinomycetota bacterium. GTDB lineage: Bacteria > Actinomycetota > Actinomycetes > Actinomycetales > Microbacteriaceae > Microbacterium. The sequence continues at coordinate 154,811 of CAVUDC010000003.1, forward strand.
GTCACCGAGGTCGTCACGACCGACGGCGACCAGCGCGTCGACATGACCCTGTCCGAGGCTTACGAGGGCTCGACGGACGTCCAGTTCTACTACGTGACAGCTCGCGCGGAAGAGGTCGTCAACGCGATCAACGCCGCGGACCCGTCCGACGGCTTCAACGACGTCGTGCCCCAGGCATCCTGGTTCGACGGCTTCCTCTCTCTCATGATCCCGCTGCTACTGCTGGGTCTGCTGTTCTGGTTCCTGCTCTCGTCGGCGCAGGGCGGAGGCAGCAAGGTCATGCAGTTCGGCAAGTCCAAGGCCAAGCTGGTCTCGAAAGAGTCGCCGACGGTCACGTTCGCGGATGTCGCGGGCGCTGACGAGGCGATCGAAGAGATGCAGGAGATCAAGGACTTCCTGAAGGACCCGACCAAGTTCCAGGCGGTCGGTGCCCGCATTCCGAAGGGCGTGCTGCTGTACGGCCCTCCCGGCACCGGAAAGACCCTGCTCGCCCGCGCCGTTGCGGGGGAGGCCGGTGTGCCGTTCTACTCGATTTCGGGTTCGGACTTCGTCGAGATGTTCGTCGGCGTCGGCGCGAGTCGCGTGCGCGACCTGTTCAACCAGGCCAAGGAGAACTCGCCGGCCATCATCTTCATCGACGAGATCGACGCCGTCGGGCGTCACCGCGGAGCCGGCATGGGCGGCGGACACGACGAGCGCGAGCAGACGCTCAACCAGATGCTCGTCGAGATGGACGGCTTCGACCCCAAGGTCAACGTCATCGTGATCGCGGCGACCAACCGCCCCGACATCCTGGACCCGGCCCTGCTGCGTCCCGGCCGCTTCGACCGTCAGATCGGCGTAGACGCACCGGATCTGAAGGGACGCCAGCGGATTCTCGAGGTACACGGCCGCGGCAAGCCCCTCGCCGACGGTGTCGACCTCGAGGTCGTCGCCCGCAAGACGCCCGGCTTCACGGGTGCCGATCTCGCGAACGTGCTGAACGAGGCGGCGCTGTTGACCGCCCGCTCGAACGCGCAGCTGATCGACAACCGCGCGCTCGACGAGGCGATCGACCGCGTCATCGCCGGACCGCAGCGCCGCACACGCGTCATGAAAGACAAGGAACGGCTCATCACGGCGTACCACGAGGGCGGTCACGCGCTCGCCGCCGCGGCGATGAACCACACCGACCCCGTGACGAAGGTCACGATCCTGCCGCGCGGCAAGGCCCTCGGCTACACGATGGTGCTGCCGCTCGACGACAAGTACTCGGTCACCCGCAACGAACTCCAGGACCAGCTAACGTATGCGATGGGCGGCCGCGTGGCCGAAGAGATCGTGTTCCACGACCCGACCACGGGTGCGTCGAACGACATCGAGAAGGCGACCAACATCGCCCGCAAGATGGTCACCGAGTACGGCATGACGATGCAGCTCGGGCCGGTCAAGCTCGGCGCCGCGAGCGGTGAGGTCTTCATGGGCCGCGACATGGGCCACGGCCGCGAGTACTCCGAGTCGATCGCCGAACGCGTCGACGCCGAGGTGCGCGCCCTCATCGAGCAGGCGCACAACGAGGCGTACCAGGTCATCAGCGACAACCGCGACGTGCTCGACAAGCTCGCGCTCGAACTGCTCGAGAAGGAGACACTCGACCACTTGCAATTGGCCGAGATCTTCACCGAGGTGCGTCGCCTACCCCCACGTCCGCAGTGGCTCTCGAGCGAGAAGCGGCCCGTGTCGGCCCTACCTCCGGTCGAGGTTCCGAAGCAGACGCTTCCCGAGGGTCTCGCCGCCGATGTGCCGGCCGAGGCGGTTGTCGCGGAGAAGCAGCCGCATCGTCGTCCCTCGGGTCAGGCACGCCCGGCTACGGCGTAGCCCATGGCTGTCGACTCCGGGCGCGTCGAGGCGCTCGTTCGTGAACTGCTGGTCGCCATCGGCGAGGACCCCGATCGTCCGGGGCTGAAGCGGACGCCGCAACGCGTCGCAGAGGCCTACACCGAGTTCTTCTCAGGGCTGGATCAGGATCCTGCCGAGGCGCTCGGCAACCCGATCTCGGTTGCGCGCGGACCGGAACCCGAGACGGTTGCCTCGGGCGCGGTATTGCTGCGCGACATCGCCTTCCGCTCGGTGTGCGAGCACCACCTGCTGCTCTTCCGGGGTGTGGCGCACGTCGCCTATCTGCCGGGCGACACGGTCGTGGGCCTCGGCGCCCTGCCCCGGGTCGTCGACATCCTCGCGGCACGCCCGCAGGTGCAGGAGCGGCTGGGCGAGCAGATCGCCGACACGATTCAGAACGAGCTCGACGCGCGCGGTGTTCTCGTTGTGCTCGATGCGCGTCACGGATGCGTCACCATGCGCGGCGGTCGGCAACCGGATGCCTCGACCGTCACGGTTGCCGCGCGGGGCGAACTCGCCGAGCCCGCAGCGCGCGCCGAACTGATCGCCTTGATCGGCGGCGTCCGCTCGTGAGCGGCGCGGACAAAGAGGGCACCCTGATCATGGGCATCCTCAACGCGACGCCCGACTCGTTCAGCGACGGCGGACAGTACCTCGACCCCGAGGTCGCCATCGCGCACGCGCTCGAGCTCGTCGCCGACGGTGCGGGCGTGATCGACGTCGGAGGCGAGTCCACCCGGCCCGGCGCGGAACGCGTGCCCGTCGCCGAAGAGATCCGGCGGATTCTGCCGGTCGTCACCGCCCTGGCGGGGCGCGGCATCGTGGTCAGCATCGACACAATGAACGCCGAGACGGCCGTTGCTGCGGTCGAGGCGGGCGCCCGGATCGTGAACGATGTTTCCGGTGGGCTCGCCGATCCCGAAATGCTCGCGGCGGTGGCCGAGACATCCGCAGACTTCGTGCTCGCTCACTGGCGCGGGCCCTCGTCCGACATGTACGCACGCGCGGCCTACACGGATGTTGCGCGCGACGTCACGGCCGAACTCGCCGAGCGACTGAGCGACGCGGCGCAGGCGGGGATTGCGCCTTCGCGCGCGGTGCTTGACCCGGGTATCGGCTTCGGGAAGACGCCCGAGCAGAGTTGGGCGATGCTCGCGGGCCTTGACCGCCTCGTCGCGCTCGGGCCTCGCGTTCTGGTCGGCACGTCGCGCAAGCGGTTCCTGTCCGCGGCGCTGGGTGGGGCATCCAATGACGAACCCTCGACCGAGCGCCGCGACGCGGCAGAACCTTCGATCGAGCGCCGCGACGCGGCAGAACCTTCGATCGAGCGCCGCGACGCGGCGACCGCCGTGACCAGCGTGCTGGCCGAGCGCGCCGGCGCGTGGGGCGTGCGCGTGCACAACGTCGCAGCGACCCGCGATGCCCTCGCGATCGCTGCGGCATGGCGAGAGGGGGCGCCGTGGACGGCCTAGACGAAATCACGCTGACCGGTCTGCGGGTGTTCGGGCGACATGGGGTATTCGACTTCGAGCGCGAGCGGGGTCAGCACTTCGTGATCGATGTGGTCCTGAAGCTCCGCACCGCCGAGGCGGCACGCACGGACGACGTACGCGACACCGTCCACTACGGCGAGGTCGCCGACGCCATCGTCGCGATCGTCGCGGGCGAGCCGGTCAACCTGATCGAGACGCTCGCCGAGCGGATCGCGGTCGCGGTGCTCGCCGATGGGCGGCTAGCGTCCGTCCGCGTGACCGTCCACAAGCCGAGCGCGCCCATCGAGGCCGAGTTCTCGGACGTCTCCGTCAGCATCGAACGAGCCGCGATCGACTTCCCCCGGAGCACCTCATGAGCCGCCGTCTGGCCGAAGAACTCCCGCCTCGCGACGCGCGGCCCGAGAACGAGACGACCGTGGCCGTCGTCGCGCTCGGCAGCAACCTCGGCGACCGCGGGACCACGCTCGAGGATGCGGTGCGTGAGATCGCCCGCCTGCCTCTTGTCGATCACGTGCGGGTGTCGCCGACGCGCGAGACGGTTGCCCTCCGCCCGGATGGTCCGGATGCCTCGGCGCCCACCTACCTGAACGCCGTCGCTCTCGTCTCGACCCGGCTGGCACCGAGTGTCCTCCTGGCGCTGCTGCACCGCATCGAGGCCGAGCATGGACGCGAGCGCCACGAGAAATGGGGCGACCGCACTCTCGACCTCGACCTGATCGCCTATGGCGACGTGCAGTCGGCCGACCCGAATCTGACGCTGCCGCACCCGCGCGCTGTCGAGCGGGACTTCGTGCTCGAGCCGTGGCTCGAGGCGGATCCCGATGCCGTGCTGGTGGGTTACGGTGCGGTGCGCGATCTCGTTGAGCGGCTCCGCGCGCAGGCGGCGGACACGCATCCGGATGCTTCGGGTGGGGACCGCGCGTGAAGCGCACCAGTCCGCTCGTCCTGGTGTCGGCCGCCGTGCTCGGCGCGCTCGTCGGATTCCTGTTCGATCACCTGCTGACGGTCTCGGGGCGTCCGACTTTCACCCCGTTCATCTCGTTGCCGATCATGCTTCTGCTGCTCGGCGCGATCGTCGTGGTGCTGGCGTTGCCCATCCGCCGGGCGATCCGGGGCCCGCGCGGCGATGGCGCGGTCGCGGCCGGATCGCAGCCCGCATCCGGCCCCCCGGTCAATCCCTTCCGCGCTTTGCGGATCGCGATTCTGGCCAAGGCGTCGAGCATCGTGGGCGCGGCGATCGGCGGAGCCGGCGCCGGTCTCGCCCTCTACCTGCTGACGCGCCCGGTGCCGCCGCCGTTAGGCTCGATCACGGCGGTCGTTGCCACCGCCGTCGCGGGGGTGATCCTCGTCGCCGCGGCACTCGTCGCCGAGAACATGTGCATCATCCGGAAGGACGACGATGACGAACCCCCAGAGCCCGCCGCCGGAGGCGACACCCACCCCTGGTGAGGACGCCGGTCCCTTGGCCCCCCAGAGCACGCTTGCTGCGGCGCCCGTTAATGAGATCCGCGTCGATGAAAGCCCGGTGGCTGAGGGCGATACAGATGCGCTCGACTCCGACTCGCTAAACTCCGGCACCTTCACCGCGCTCGTCGAGCCGCGCTCGCCCAGCCGGCTCGAGTTGGACGGCGGCGAATGGCACCAGATCTCGCCGAAGTACGTCTGGGTACAGCTCATCTCTGGCGGCGTGCTGATCGTCCTCGTCGCTGCGGCCATGCTGTTCCTGACGCTGTTCCTGAACCAGACCTGGGCCTACATCCCGGGCGGCATCATCTTGGTGATCTCGATCTGGACCACTGCCATCGTCCCCCGCCAGGCACGCTCGATCGGGTATCGCTTGCGGCAAGACGACCTGGTGTTCCGCCGCGGCATCCTGTGGCAGCGCCTGGTCGCCGTGCCGTATGGACGGATGCAGCTGATCGACATCACCCACGGCCCCCTCGATCGCGGGTTCGGTATCGCGCAACTCAAGTTCGTCACGGCCGCCGCCGCGACGGGGGTGACGATCCCCGGCCTCGAGCAGAAGACCGCCGAGCACCTGCGTGACCTGCTGGTCGAGGTCGCCGAGTCGCGACGGACGGGGCTGTGAGCGAACCCGCCGCGCCCGGCGGGACGCCTGAGGTGTCTGCGCCCATGACAGACGCGGCCGTGACGGATGTGCCCGTGCCCGGTGAGCCGTTCGAGGCGCGCAGCGAACTGAGCGACGGCGAGTGGCACCGGATGCATCCGCTGTCCCCGATCTTCCGGGGTGGCCTCTTCCTCGTCGTGGTGATCGGCATCGTGATCGCCAACCTGCGCGACAGGCTCGTCGCGATCTTCCTGCCTTCGCTGTTGCCCGAGCTTCCCGACGGAGGTGAGTGGAATTCGGGTGATCCCGTCGACTGGGTGCTCGACAACGGGCTCCTGCTTCTGGCGAGTCTCGCCGTTCTGGGTGCGCTCGTGTTGGTCGTCGGCGGCTTCTACCTGTCGTGGCGGTTTCACACCTTCCGCATCACGGAGGACGACGTCGAGGTCAAGCAGGGCATCCTGTTTCGCTCGCAACGCCGCGCACCCCTCGACCGGGTTCAGGGCGTCAACCTCACGCGGCCTCTCGTCGCGCGTCTGGTCGGACTCGCCAAGCTCGAGGTCGTCGGTGCGGGCACGGACGCGAACGTCAAGCTCGACTACCTCTCGACGAGCAACGCCGAGCGCGTGCGCGCCGACATCCTGCGCCTGGCATCGGGTCGTCAGCTCGCCGAGGCGGCCGGGGCCGCCGCATCCGGAAGCCGCGTTCGCGGCGTCTCGAGCGCGGTCAGCCAGGGAATCACGGGACTCATCGCCGGGGCCGAGGGGCCGGCGAGCGAGCCCGAGAGCGTCGTCCACATCCCGACCGGGCGACTGATCGCCTCGCAGGTGCTCGGGGGCAGCACGGTGGCCCTGCTCGTGATGACGGGCGTCGCGATCGCCGGCGGGATCTGGGGATCGCCGTGGGTGCTGCTGGGCATCGTGCCCGCGCTCCTCGGTTTCGGTGCGTACTGGGTGTCGCAGATCGTGAAGTCGCTGCGGTACTCGATCGCACCCACGCGGCACGGTTTGCGCGTCACGTTCGGACTTTTCACGACGGTGACGGAGATCATCCCGCCGGGACGCGTGCACGCGATCGAGGTGCGGCAGTCGATCTTCTGGCGCCCCTTCGGGTGGTGGCTGATCAAGATCAACCGCCTGACGGGGCGGAGTTCGGTCGACACCTCGACCGACCAGTTCACGACGGTCCTGCCCGTCGGCACCCGTGCCGATGCCGAGCGCGTCTTGCGTCTGGTGTTGCCGGGGACCCGTGATGCGGAGTGGTCGCAGCTCTTCGACGACGGCATCCTCGGACCGCGTGAGGGTGACCCGTTCTCGCAGACGCCACGGCGCGCATGGTTCCTTCGTCCGGTGTCGTGGCGACGTAACGGATTCCTCGTTTCGCCGCACGCGCTGCTGCTCCGGCGCGGGCAAATCTGGCGTTCGCTCGCGATCTTCCCGTTGGCCCGCATGCAGAGCTTGGGACTGCAGCAGGGTCCGCTCGATCGCTCGCTGCGCGTCGCGTCGCTGCGCCCGCACACGGTCGCCGGTCCCGTCTACGGCTCCGTCGCCGCCCTCGATCGGGACGATGCACTGGCGGCCTTCGCGGACGTCACGGCTCGAGCATCCGCCGCCTCCACCGCGGATCGCAGCCACCGGTGGGCGGAAACGGTCGTCGCAGAGACGCCGGACCACCCACCGGAGCCGACAGCTGATGCGCAGTCGACAGGTGAGCCGCAGTCGATGGTGAACCAGGCGCCGGAGGCGGCGTCCAGCCAGGCGCCGGAGGCGACGTGAACCGCGCGGGGCGGCTCGGCGTCGGGATTATCGGCGCCGGACGCGTCGGCCCGATCATCGGTGCCGCGCTCGGCGGGGCCGGGCACGCGCTGACGGGTATCACGCCTGGGTCCGACCCGGACCGGGTCGAAGCCATCGTGCCGGGTGTTCCGCACCTGGATCCGCCCGAGATCGCGCGGCGCAGCGAGCTCGTCGTCCTCGCGGTGCCGAGCGATCAGCTCGCCGAACTGGTCGCGGGTCTGGCAGCGGTATCGGCCTGGCAGCCGGGCCAACTCGTGCTGCACACGGACGCGCGGTTCGGCACGGACATCCTCCGTCCGGCCGTCGAGCAGGGAGTCATCCCGCTCGCGGTCCACCCCGCAATCACCTTCACGGGCACGAGCATCGACCTGCGTCAGCTACAGGCGGGCTACGCCGCCGTCACGGCACCCGCGGCCGTGCTGCCGATCGCGCAGGCCCTCGCGGTCGAGTTGGGTTGCGAGCCGATCGTCGTCGCGGAGGCGGATCGTCCCGCGTATGCCGAGGCGATCGCGACGGCCACGGAGTTCTCGCGCGCCGTCGTGCAGCAATCCACCTCGTTGTTGCGCGGCATCGGGATCGACAATCCCGGTGGGTACCTGTCGGCGCTCGTCCGATCGACGGTCGACCAGGCGCTCACCCTCGAAACCACTCCCGATTGGGATGGCGTCGTGCGCGGCGGCACGGGGGATGCCGGATGGGTCAGCCGCGACGGTTTGGGCGACGGCTGGGGCGGCGGCCTCGACGGCGGTCCGGATGACGGCCTGGACGAGCCGGATGTGCTGCCGGGGTAGCATCCAAGGATGATCAGCTCCATCGCCGAGCTGCGCACCCGACTGGCAGAAGCCAGAAGCGCAGCGCGGACGGCGGGGGATGCGGCGCGAGACACATCCGCCGCGCCCACCGTCGCACTCATCTCCACCATCGGCGCCCTGCACGACGGGCACATCGACCTCATCCACCGGGCTCGGGAACGCGCCGACATCGTGGTGGTCTCGGTCTTCGTCAACCCGCTCCGCTTCGCGACAACGAGCGCTTTCGAGGCTTACCCGCGCACGCCCGACGCGGATGCTGCGCTGCTCGAATCTCTCGGAGTCGACATCGTCTTCGCGCCGAGCGCCGAAGAACTCCTGCCGCACGGGTCGCAGACGACGAAGGTCACCGCGGGTGACCTCGGCCTGCGCTTCGAGGGACGGGCGCGCCCGGGCTACTTCGATGGGCTGCTGACGGTCGAGGCGCAACTCCTGAATCTCGTGGGGCCGGACTTCGCGGTCTACGGTCGCCGCGACGCGCAGCGCATCTTCCTCGTCCGACGCATGGTGCGTGATCTGTACCTCGATGTCGAGGTGCTCGAGGCAGACACCGTCCGCGACGATAACGGCCTGCCCATCTCGACGCGCATCGGATTGCTCGAGGAGCGCGACCTCAAGGCGGCGAGCAAGCTCGTCGCCGCGCTCGAAGCGGCCGCATCCAACGCCGACCGCGGGATCGACGCGTGCATCGCGGCCGCTCAGTCGTCTCTCATGGGCGAGGAGCGGATCCGGCTCGAGTACCTCAGCGTCGTTGATCCCGAGACCTTCCTGCCCGCCGACGAGGGACACCAGGGCACCGCTCTCGTGCTGATCGCCGCGACGGTCGCGGGGCATCGGTTCATCGACAACGCCGAGGTCTACATCCGCTGACACGCGTGTCGTTCCGTGGGCGCCCCCGCGGGCCGGGGCGCGCGGGGGCGCGCGGATAGACTTGTGTCGACTTTCGAGGAGCCCCCGCAGATGACCGATTCTTCCGTGCCGTCCGACGCTGCCTCCGAAGAGGACGTCTTCGAACAGAAGGCGGTGCGGCTCGCTAAGCGCGAGCGCCTGCAGGACGAGCGGACGGATGCCTCGGGCGGCGCCTACCCCGTCAGTGTTCCCGTGACCGACACGATCGCGGCGCTTCGCGAGGCATACGGCGAGCTCGAGGCCGACACCGCGACGGGCGTGCGCGCCGCGGTCGCCGGTCGCATCGTCTTCAGCCGCAACACGGGCAAGCTCTGCTTCGCGACGCTCCAGGCCGGCGACGGCAGCCGGATCCAGGCGATGGTCTCGCTGGCCGGTGTCGGCGAGGAGTCCCTGCAGCGGTGGAAAGAACTCGTCGACCTGGGTGACCACGTCTTCGTCGCGGGCGAGGTCATCTCGAGCCGCCGCGGCGAGCTCTCGATCATGCTCGACGAGTGGCAGATCGCGGCGAAGGCGATCCTGCCTCTGCCGAACATGTACTCCGAGCTCAACGAGGAGAGCCGCGTGCGCGCGCGCTACCTCGACCTGATCGTGCGCGATCAGGCCCGCCAGACGGTGCGGGCCCGCGCGGCGGTCAATGCGAGCCTGCGCGCGACGTTCGCGGAGCACGACTTCCTCGAGGTCGAGACGCCGATGCTGCAGGTGCAGCACGGCGGTGCGGCGGCTCGTCCGTTCGTGACCCACTCGAATGCCTTCGACACCGAGCTGTTCCTACGCATCGCGCCCGAACTGTTCCTGAAGCGTGCGGTCGTCGGGGGCCTGGATCGGGTGTTCGAGATCAACCGCAACTTCCGCAACGAGGGCGCCGACTCGACCCACAGTCCCGAGTTCGCGATGCTCGAGGCGTACCAGTCGTACTCCGACTACAACGGCATCGCCGACCTGACACAGGAGCTCATCCAGAACGCCGCGCGCGCCGTTTCGGGCTCGACGGTCGTGACGTGGGCCGACGGCACGGAGTACGACCTGGGCGGCGACTGGGACCGCATCTCGATGTACGAGTCGCTTTCGTCTGCCAGCACGCAGACGATCACACCCCAGACATCCGTCGACGAACTGCTCGCGCTCGCCGCGGCATCCGGTGTCGACGAGCCCGCTCATGTCACCCACGGCAAGCTCGTCGAGGAACTGTGGGACCACTTCGTGAAGGGTGGCCTCGAGCGCCCGACGTTCGTCATGGACTTCCCGGTCGACACGAGCCCGCTCGTGCGGGCGCACCGCTCGATCGAGGGTGTCGTGGAGAAGTGGGACCTATACATCCGCGGGTTCGAGCTGGCCACCGGCTACTCCGAACTCGTCGACCCCGTGATCCAGCGCGAGCGTTTTGTCGAGCAGGCGGTTCTCGCTTCGCGAGGAGATGTCGAGGCCATGCGCATCGACGAGGACTTCCTGCGGGCGCTCGAGCACGGCATGCCACCTTCGGGGGGCATGGGCATGGGAATCGACCGACTGCTGATGGCCATCACGGGCCTCGGCATTCGCGAGACGATCCTGTTCCCGCTCGTCAAGTAAGAACTCACTCGCGGGCGAACGTCCACTGCGTTCACTCGCGGGCGAACGCCCACTGCGTTCACTCGCGGGCGAACGCCCACTCTGGCAGATGTGAGGCTGTGCACATCGTCATCACGATCTGAGACAAGCCGTGCTCGGGGTCGATCTCGAGAGCCCGCTCGGCGTACCAGCCCGCGTGCGTCGAACCACCGAGTGCCCAGCTGATCCACGCCGCCGCGGCCAGGGGCCCCGGCCGTGCGTCGCGCGGGGCCGCCGCCGCGATGCGGCGCACCAGATTTCGAGCGCGGTGCAAGCGACCCGAATCGGGCCGCGGACCGTCGCCGCAGAAGCGAGCACCGAGTTCGGCCGGATACTCGTGGCCGGCCTCCCACCGCACCTGGGCAAAGAGGGCGAGTTCGCCCGCGTGGATGTCTCCGGCCCACTGCTGCAGTGCCACATCGCGCAGCGCGGGGCGACGCAGGCACCACAGCAGTACTGCGCCCGAGAACGCGTCCAGGGTGTCGGGGTCCCAGGTCAGGGCGTCCTCGAACAGTTCAGGTACGTCATCCAGGGCAACGACCGCCGCGAGCGCGCGCGGATCCAGGCGTGCCAGCGAGGGAACATTGGCCGTCTCGACGTTCGAGGGTGCTGCCAGCAGGGCCTCGGCCGCATCGTCGATCGTGAGGAGCGCGCGTGCCATCCGCTCCTTCTCGGCCAGATCGACCTCGGGCAGAAAAGCGCCCGCACCCTGATCCCCCGCAGGAACCGACATGGGCAGATCGGCCTCGCGCTCGCGTACCTCGGAGAGGGGTCGCGCCTCGCCGTCGGCGTACGACCCCCAGGCATCGCCCGCAACGCAGAGAGCCTCTACGACTCGCAGGCCACAGACATGCGCCCGCTTTTCCAGTGCAGTGACGAGATCTTGCCAGGCGATCGGGCCCGAGCCATCGTCGCGGAAACCTGCATCTGTGTAGACGACGATCGCGATGCCGTCGATGCGGTCGACCTTGCAGGCGAGTCCGATCGTGGTCGAGGCCATCGCTTCGACCGCGTCGGGCTCCGGCAGGTCGTAGCGCATGACGCCCGCCGTCCGCTTGCCGCGGAACAGCACGAGCGCGAGGCTCTGCCGAGGGCGATAGCCGGCCAGAGCGGGAACGAGGGCGAGGAAGTCTGCGGCGTCGGAGGCCTTGATGATGGTGGGCATGCGGCCAGCGTGGCCTGGACGCCGTCCTGAGGCCGGTGGGAAGGCGGAATCGGGGGACGACCGGCACCGGGACGTGCTGTGGAGGGAGCGTCCGAGTGTCCGGTATGCCCCCTCGGGGCGTATCCTGGAGGGGTGGAAGGCTACTGGGCGGCACTGATCTGGTCGATTCTGCCGACCCTTGTCGTCTCGGTGGTCTTCTTCTTCGTGCTACGTGGCATCATTCGCATGGACCGCACGGAGCGCCGCGTCTACGCCCAGATCGAGGCCGAAGAGCGCGCGAAGCGGGGCATGGCCCCCGCGCCGGAAGACCCGCGTCCCGCGGCACCCTGACCCACCCCGCTACGCTGAGCACGAGCCGGCGGAGGGAAACGGGTGCTCGTCCTCAATTTCGACATCACGTGGTGGCTGGTCGCCATCCTCATTTTCGACCTGACCATCCGCATCTGGGCAATCATCGTCATCCCGCGCAATCGCCGCCCGACAGCGGCGACGGCATGGTTGCTGGCCATCTACTTCATCCCGTTCGTCGGGCTTCTGCTCTTCTTTCTGATCGGTAATCCGCGGCTCCCGCGGGTTCGCCGTCGCAAGCAGCGCCAGATCAACGAGTACATCCACGACGCGACGGAAAACCTCGAGTTCGGTTCGCTGCGCCCGGATGCTCCGGCCTGGTTCACCTCGCTTGTCACGATGAACCGCAACCTCGGAGCAATGCCCCTCGCCGGTGACAATACGGTCACCCTGATCGCCGAGTATCAGGAGAGCCTCGACGCGATGGCGGATGCCGTTCGCGCAGCAGAGCACTACGCGCATATCGAGTTCTACATCCTGCAATCGGATGCCGCGACCGACAACCTGTTCCGGGCTATGGAAGAGGCGTGCGCCCGCGGAATCACGGTGCGCGTGCTGCTGGACCACTGGGCCAACCGCGGCAAGCCCAACTACAAGGCGACGCTGAAGCGGCTCGACGCGATGGGTGCACAGTGGCACCTGATGCTTCCGGTGCAGCCGTTCAAAGGCAAGTACCAACGTCCTGACCTCCGCAACCACCGCAAGCTGCTGGTCGTCGACGACAATGTCGCGTTCATGGGCTCGCAGAACGTCACCGACTCGACCTACAACCTGCCCAAGAATATTCGCCGCGGTCTGCACTGGGTCGATCTGATGGTGCGGCTGCAGGGGCCGGTCGTCGCGAGCGTCAACGCCGTATTCCTCTCGGACTGGTACAGCGAGACCGACGAAGAACTCTCGGCCGAGTTCGACGTCGAGAACCTCGACACCGGACCCGGCGATCTTGATGCGCAGGTCGTGCCATCCGGTCCCGGATTCGATTCCGAGAACAACCTGCGCCTCTTCCTCGGCATGCTTTACGCGGCCGAGCGCAAGGTCATCATCGTGAGCCCCTATTTCGTGCCGGACGAGTCGCTGCTGCTGGCGGTGACGACCGCGTGTCACCGCGGCGTGCAGGTCGAACTCTTCGTCAGTGAAGAGGGCGATCAGGCGATCGTCTATCACGCGCAGCGCAGCTACTACGAGGCACTCCTGCGCGCCGGCGTGAAGATTTGGATGTACCGCAAGCCCTTCATCCTGCACTCCAAGAGCCTGACGATCGATGACGAGACCGCCGTGATCGGCTCGAGCAACATGGACATGCGCTCGTTCGGCCTGAACATGGAGATCTCGCTGCTGGTGCGCGGCAGCGAGTTCGCCGATCAGATGCGTGCGGTCGAGGATCGCTATCGCTCGCTGAGCCGCGAGCTGACGCTCGAAGAGTGGAAGCAGCAGCCGCTCCGCTCGACGGTGCTCGACAACCTGGCGCGTCTGACCTCGGCCCTGCAGTAGAGGGCGTGCCCGTGTTCCGGGTTGCGCGAGCGTTACCGACTTGAGTGGTGATCGTTATCGCGCTGTCACCGTCTTCGCATGGTGGGTCTGGAGCGATCGGTCAGGATGGATGAGCGGACGACAGCACGTCCGCAGGATGAGGGGACGAGGCATCCCGCCCGGAGAGGTTCCATCGTGGCTGTTCGCAAAGCACTCATCGCGCTCGGCGCCGGAGCCGTCGTGCTCCTCGTGACTCGCGGGATGCACGGCCACGCCCGCGTCGCCGGGGAGCAGCAGCTCCGTACCCGCCGACGGCAGTGTCTCTGAGGTTGAGGTTCGACGCGACCTGGCTCGACGACGGCCGGATGATCGGCATCATCACGTACGGGTCATCGACCTGTGTCCCGGTCGTCGAAGATGCCGCGCTGCAAGACAATGGCACGTTCGCGGTAATCCTCGCCGATGCCGACACGGACGAGGTGTGCACGACGGACATGGTCCCTCGCGTGACCCTCGTCGATGCGCTCCCGGACATGGACCCCGCAGTTGACCTCGAGATCACGGTCGCGGGTGACGGATTCACGGGCGACACCGACCTCGACGGTGTGCAGGGACTAGACCCCACCAACACGGCCTCCGAGTATGCGCCGAGTGCCGGATGGATCGACGATGACGACTCCTTCGTGCTCGTGACCTGGGGGAGCTCGACGTGCGTTCCCGTCGTCGCTTCCACGGAAGTCGTGGCGCCATCCGAGGTGACGGTCACGTTCGTCGACCCGCCGGCCGACCAGATCTGCACGATGGACATGGTGCCTCGCGCGCTGATCACCTCGGTGGCGGACCTCGACGAAGACGAGGGCGTCACGGCCGTGCTCGTCGGGGACGACTTCGACGGGCTCCGCGTTCCGATCTACGGCTCCAACTAGACCGCCACTTTTTCAGACCGCGCGCGGGGGAGCGGCAACGGCGCCGTCCCCGCGCGTCTCACTCTGCGCGCCCTTGTCCTGCACGCTTGTCGAGCGTCTATCTGAACATTCAGTCGTCGTGAATGGCTGTTGATTGTGCGAAAGCCCGCCATTCACGACGACTGAAACGGACGAATCCGAAGTCACTCGTCGTAAATGGCGGGTCAGGATGCCGGGGGCCCGCCATTTGCGCCGAGTGAACAGCCCTGTTCCGCCGGCGGGCGGCTCCGGTCGCGCCGCCGTGTGTGGACAACTTCGGCGCGACCACCGTGCGATGTGCGAGGGTGCCGGGATGCGCCGAACCGACCTGCCCCGCAGCCTGGGCGCGGAGTTCTCCGTCGCGCAGGCCGAGGCGGCGGGCGTCTCGCGTTCTCGGCTGCGGGCTCGCGACCTCGAGCATCCGTTCCACGCCGTCCGGTCCGTGTCGCACACGCCCACTGCCCAGACGGCGGAGTCGCGGATGCTGGCGCGTGCGCGTCAATTCGCCACGGTTATGCGGGACTCCCAGTTCTTCGGTCATGTGACCGCCGCCGTCATCTGGGGCGTGCCGCTTTCTGCCACGGTCATCCACGATGAGCTCGACGTGGCCGTCTTCGCACCGCGTCGCGCCCCGCGGGGTCGCGGGGTGAAGGGGTACGCGCTCGCGCCGTCGCACGGATCGGTTCGCGGTCACCCCGAGCTCGGCTGGCGCGTGGCAAGCCCCGCAACGACCTGGGCGATGCTCGGGGCTCGGTTGACGCATCCGTACGATCTCGTCGCGGCGGCCGACTATTTCGTGCGTATCCCGCGCAGGCCGGGCGGCTTCGCACCGCCGCCGCGTCCGGCGTGGGCGACGATCGACGAGCTCGAGTCGGCCGTCGGCGCGGGTCGTCGTCCGGGCATCGGCGCCCTGCGTGCGGCTCTTCCGCGGGTGCGAACCGGCGCGTCGTCGCGCCGTGAGACCTGGCTGCGCCTGATCCTGATCGACGCGGGGTTGCCTGAGCCGGTGCTGGACTACGACGTGCTCGATGATGATGGCCGCTTCGTCGCCTGCCTTGACCTCGCTTACCCCGCGCTGAAGATCGGGATCGAATATGACGGCGACCACCACCGCACCGATCCTGTGCAATGGGCGCGGGACGTGGACCGACTCGACCGGTTAGCTGAAGAGGGTTGGCGCGTCATCCGCGCGACGAAGCGGCACATCTTCACGATGTCGGGCGTCGTCGTCGTACAGCGGGTGCGCACGGCGATCGAGGCACGTCGTTCGCGCTGAGGTCTCCTTGGCGGTTCCCGGCTTTCGCTCGTCGCAGATGGCGGATGTTGGGCCGCGTAGGACGCCATTCGTGACGAGTCAACTGTGTCCAGCAACTTTCACTCGTCACATATGGCGGGTTCGGATACCTCACAGGCGCCATTCGCGACGAGTGAAAGATGGCCGGGCGGGCTGAGCGGGTCAGTCGGTGGTGACCAGCAGATCGCCGACCTCGCAGTCGAGCGCCCGGCAGATTGCCGAGAGCGTCGAATAGCGGATGGCTCGCGCCCGGTCGTTCTTCAGCACTGACAGGTTGACGATCGAGACACCGACGATCTCCGAGAGGCGGGTGAGAGTCATACTGCGCTCGGCGAGGAGCTCGTCGAGTCGGCAGTGGATGCCGCTCGGCCCCTCGTCTTCGGCGGGGGTCACACCAGGCCCTCGGTGTCGCACTGCATCGCGGTCCCGCGCCGGAAGGCCGCTGCGATGACAAGGAGGATTCCGCCGACGCCGTCGAGCAGCCAGTTCGTGCGTGTCAACACAACAGACAGCCGGTCGAACCTGTCGGGCCAGAGCGCTTCGGGGCTGTCGGGGTCGTCACGAGTGAACCTCTTATCGATAATCGTTGTTATCGAGAAACGATAAGCACGCGGGGGCCGCGCGTCAACCCCGCAAAGCCGTCACGCCCACGGCGAACACAGGCGTGAGGCATCCGTCCGCTGGTTACCCTCGATGTAACACGCGAGCCGTAGGGACGCGTGCGGCCGATGCCGAGGAGTCTGCAATGTTCGAGAGATTTACCGACCGTGCCCGTCGAGTGGTTGTGCTCGCCCAAGAAGAGGCGAAGATGCTCAACCACAACTACATCGGCACCGAGCACATCTTGCTCGGGCTGATCCACGAGGGTGAAGGGGTCGCCGCGAAGGCGCTCGAATCCCTCGGCATCTCGCTTGACGCCGTTCGTGAGCAGGTGCAGGACATCATCGGCCAGGGCCAGCAGCAGCCAACGGGTCACATCCCGTTCACGCCGCGCGCCAAGAAGGTGCTCGAGCTTTCGCTTCGCGAGGCGCTGCAGCTCGGCCACAACTACATCGGTACCGAGCACATCCTGCTCGGGCTCATCCGCGAGGGCGAGGGCGTAGCCGCCCAGGTGCTGGTCAAGCTCGGCGCCGACCTCAACAAGGTGCGCCAGCAGGTCATCCAGCTGCTCTCGGGCTACCAGGGCAAGGAGCCCGCCGCTGTTAGCGGTGCCGCGAACGAGACGCAGGGGGCGCAGGGCGGATCCGCCGTGCTCGATCAGTTCGGCCGCAACCTCACGCAGGCCGCGCGCGACAACAAGCTCGACCCGGTGATCGGGCGCGAAAAGGAGATCGAGCGGGTCATGCAGATCCTCTCGCGTCGCTCGAAGAACAACCCCGTGCTGATCGGTGAGCCTGGCGTCGGCAAGACCGCCGTCGTCGAGGGCCTCGCCCAGGCGATCGTCAAGGGCGATGTGCCCGAGACGCTCAAGGACAAGCAGGTCTACTCGCTCGACCTCGGTTCGCTCATCGCCGGCTCCCGCTACCGCGGTGACTTCGAAGAGCGCCTCAAGAAGGTCACGAAAGAGATCCGTACGCGCGGCGACATTATCGTCTTCATCGACGAGATCCACACCCTCGTGGGTGCCGGTGCCGCCGAGGGTGCGATCGACGCGGCATCCATCCTCAAGCCGCTCCTCGCCCGCGGAGAGCTGCAGACGATCGGTGCGACCACGCTCGATGAGTACCGCAAGCACTTCGAGAAGGATGCCGCGCTCGAGCGTCGCTTCCAGCCGATCCAGGTTGCGGAGCCGTCGCTGCCCCACGCGATCAACATCCTCAAGGGTCTGCGCGACCGCTACGAGGCCCATCACAAGGTGCAGATCACGGATGGCGCGATCGTCGCCGCCGCGAACCTCGCCGACCGTTACGTGGCCGACCGCTTCCTGCCCGACAAGGCGATCGACCTGATCGATGAGGCCGGCGCCCGCCTCCGCCTGTCGATCCTGTCGTCGCCCCCCGAGCTGCGTGAGTTCGACGAGAAGATCGCCGCCGTTCGCCAGCAAAAGGAGCAGGCGTCGGAAGAGCAGGACTTCGAGAAGGCCGCCGGCCTCCGCGACGAGGAGAAGTCGCTCCTCGCCGAGCGGCTGCGGCTCGAGAAGCAGTGGCGTTCGGGGGATGTTGCATCCCACGCCGTTGTCGACGAGGGTCTGATCGCCGAGGTTCTGGCGCAGGCGACCGGCATCCCGGTCTTCAAGCTGACCGAGGAAGAGACCAGCCGCCTGGTCTTCATGGAGAAGGCGCTGCACCAGCGCGTCATCGGCCAGGAAGAGGCCATCGCCGCCCTGTCGAAGACGATCCGTCGTCAGCGCGCCGGGCTCAAGGACCCGAAGCGTCCCTCGGGCTCGTTCATCTTCGCCGGCCCCACGGGAGTAGGTAAGACCGAGCTCGCCAAGGCGCTCGCCGAGTTCCTGTTCGACGACGAGGGCGCGTTGATCTCGCTCGACATGTCGGAGTTCGGTGAGAAGCACACCGTCTCGCGCCTGTTCGGTGCCCCTCCGGGCTTCGTCGGGTTCGAAGAGGGCGGGCAGCTCACCGAGAAGGTGCGCCGCAAGCCGTTCTCGGTCGTGCTGTTCGATGAGATCGAGAAGGCACACCCCGACATCTTCAACTCGCTGCTGCAGATCCTCGAAGAGGGTCGCCTGACCGATGGTCAGGGCCGAGTCGTCGACTTCAAGAACACGGTCATCATCATGACCACCAACCTCGGATCCTCGGCCATCGCCGGTGGCCCGGTCGGGTTCCAGGTCGAGGGCGACGCACAGACGAGTTACGACCGGATGAAGGGCAAGGTCGACGAAGAGCTCAAGCGCCACTTCAAGCCCGAGTTCCTCAACCGTCTCGACGACGTCATCGTGTTCCCGCAGCTGTCGAAGCCCGAGCTGGTGCAGATCGTCGATCTGTTCACCAAGCGCCTAGCCGACCGCCTGCTCGACCGCGACATGACGATCAAGCTCTCGCAGTCGGCCAAGGAACGCCTGATTGAGATCGGCTTCGACCCGACTCTCGGTGCCCGCCCGCTTCGCCGCGCGATGCAGCACGAGGTGGAAGACCGCCTCAGCGAGCGGATCCTGCACGGCGAGCTGAATCCCGGCGACCACATCAAGGTCGACGTCGAGAACGGCGAGTTCGTGTTCGAGACCAAGCCGCGCGGCGAGAAGGTGGCCGTCGGAGTGACGTCGGCTGGCGAGATCTCGTCCACGCCCGACCTCGCGATCACGAGCGACTGACACTGCCGGGTTCGACCCGGACACACGAAGAGCGGATGCGTGAGGCATCCGCTCTTCGTCGTTTCGGCGGTTCGTTTCGTCTCGCTGCGCTCGCTCAACGACCGGGGCGCGGGTCGTTGAGGGGCAGCCGCGTTCATAATTCAGTCTGCGCGGGCAGCGGAGGTGGCGCGGCCCACGTAATTGCGGGCGCGGGCTGCTGTCGCCAAACTGCAGAGACTGAATTGTGAACCCCGGACGGTGGGTAACCGGGGGCCTACGCTGGAGGGATGGGCGACTTCACGGTGCGTGCGGCGCGGACGACGGATGTCGTCGGCATCCGCGACATGCTCGAGCCCTTCGTGCAGCGCCGGATTCTGCTCGGCAAGGACCTGGTCGTGCTGTACGAATCCGTCCAGCAGTTCGTCGTGGCCGAGGTCGACGGTCAACTCGTCGGCTGCGGTGCCCTGCACGTCATGTGGGAGGACCTCGGTGAGGTCCGCACCCTCATCGTGACGGATGACTGGCTGCACCGCGGAGTCGGCAAGGGGATAGTAGACGCGCTCGAGCAGAACGCCCGCCAGCTCAAACTGACGCGGCTGTTCTGCCTCACGTTCGAGGTCGACTTCTTCTCACGCCGCGGTTTCACGACCATCGGCGAGCAGGTCGTGCCGCCTGACGTCTACTCGCAGCTCTTGCGAAGCCCCGACGAGGGTGTCGCCGAGTTCCTCGACCTCGCGCACGTCAAGCCCAACACCCTCGGCAATACCCGGATGCTGAAGACGCTCTAGATGAGTGAGTCCGTTTGGCTGGGTCGGCGTGGATGCTGTTAATCGCAGGCGGAGGGTGTTAACCCCGGTGTGTGAAAACTGAACTCAACACCCTCCTGATCACACTCTACGTCCACCTCGATGACCGGATCCTGCCCGCGATCGGCTTCACCCGCGATCACCACCCGGGCCGCAAACCCGCCCTCAACGACGCGGAATTGCTCTGTCTGCTGGTCGCGCAACACCTGCTCGGGATCGCGTCGGATCGGAAATGGATCCGATACGCGCACGCTCACCTGAAGGGCATGTTCCCGAACCTGCCCGGCCAGTCCGGGTGGGGCAAACGCGTCCGCCAATCCACCGGGCTTCTCTCTGCGGTGATCACCGAGCTGGCCCGTGACACCCCGTCCTGGGGTGAGATCACCCGGCTGGTGGACTCGACCCCGTTACCGTGCGGGAAATCGCGGGAGACCGTGAAACGCTCCGACCTTGCCGGGCACGCCGACTACGGATACTGCGCATCCCACTCCCGATACTTCTGGGGCTTCCGGCTCTATCTGATCTGCACTCCCGACGGAATGCCCGTGATCTGGGGACTCGCGAGCCCGAAGATCGGTGAACGCGAAGCCACCCAAGCGATGCTCGACCACGACAGACACCTCATCCAGCCTGGACAGGTCATCGTTGGCGACAAAGGCTTCGCTGGGAAGCAGTTCGAGGACTTCGTCACCAACGAACTCGGCGCGCACCTGTCCGCCCCGACCGCAAAGACGAGACCCCCAGGTTCGGGAAGCTCGGAGGCATCCGACAATGGGTCGAGTCCGTGTTCGACACCCTCAAAGGCCAACTCACCCTCGAAGACCACGGCGGCAGAACCCGGGTGTCACCACGGAGGGCGTGCCGTGCCGAGGACTGAGAGACCCACGCTTAGCCTGATTGCATGAGCAGCGAAGGCACGCGACGGCGGCGTCCGTCGCCCGCGGTGTACCGGCGGCGGCGGGCCGTCGTCTTGATCGGGTTGCTTGTGGTCGTCGCCCTCGTCGTGTGGTTGCTCGTCGCACAGCCGTGGCGCGGATCCGCCGAATCGACGACGCCGGCTGCAAGCCAGAGTTCCGCGTCGCCCTCGCCGAGCGACACGACACCGACGCTGCCCGATCCGGCTGCGACAGGCGGTTCCAATCCGGCGGATGCCCTCCCGGAAGAAGCGGCGACGGATGCTGCGGCCGAACTCACCCCCGAGGCCTGCGCTGCCGACAGCGTGCTCGTCGAAGCGTTGACCGACAAAGAGTCCTACGCAGCGGGCGAGGTCCCACAGCTCAGCATCCGTCTCACGAACACCAGCGCCACCCCGTGCACGATCAATGTCGGCACGACGCAGCAGAGTTTCACGATCACGAGCGGGAACGATGTCTGGTGGCGTTCGACAGATTGCCAGGCCGCACCGAGCGACATGGTCGTCACGCTCGCGGCTGGGCAGGTCGTAGAGAGTTCGGCGCCGATCGCGTGGGACCGCACCCGCTCGTCCGTCGACACCTGCGAGGGCGACCGTCAGCGTGCACCGGGTGGGGGAGCGTCGTATCACCTGGATGTCTCGATCGGCGGCATCCCGTCGCAGACGTCGCGACAGATCCTGCTCTACTGACGCCCCGGTTACCCTGGAAGGGTGGCGCGACAGAGCGGTAGACCCGGCAAGAGCGGCAAACCCGGCAAACCCGAGGGGCGCGTGAAGAAGGCGGGCGCCGCGGTGTTCCGATCCGAAGCGCTGGCCCAGGCGCTCGCAAAGCAGGACGTGGCCGCGGTCGCCCTCGCACTGCGAAACGGCAACACGGTCGTGCCCTTGATGGCGCCGACGGACCGCGACAACCCGCTCGATGTCGGCGAGGTGTGGACCTACCGCGACCCCAACACGGGCGAGATCGCGCTTCTGCTGTTCAGCGACGCGGCCCACAAGCCCGAGAACCTTCCGCCGGCGATCGGCCTGCAGTCGCCCGGCTGGCTGCTCGCGTTTCTGCGCACGCATCGCGATGCGATCACAACGGTGTTCCTCGACATCGCGGGTCCGCATCCGATGCAGGCGTCGCCCGCAGACCTGATCGACGCTCTCGCCGACTGACGCCGCCTGGCGCGGCTAGAACTCCGGAACGTCGCTCGGTCCCCGGCTCTGACGATCGAGCTGAGCGCGCCCGCCACGAGCTCCGCGGTCAGCGTGACCGCGGACAGTGTCCAGCGCCGCCGGCAGGTGCTTCGACCCGGCATCGACGAAGTGCACAAAACCGAGACGGGATGCCTCGCTGCGACGCTGTGACAGCTGTGCGACCGCTCGGATCTCACCCGAGAGGCTCAGCTCGCCAACCGCCGCGACCTGGTGCGGGATGGCGAACTCGCCGAGAGCGCTGGCGATGGCCAAGGCGATGGCCAAATCGGCGGCGGGTTCAGTGAGGCGGACTCCGCCTACTGTCGAGACGTAGACGTCGAGGGTGCTCAGCTTCAACCCGGCACGGCGTTCGAGGACCGCGAGGATCATGGCGACGCGGGACGAATCGACGCCGTTCACGACGCGACGGGGGTTCGGGGTCGAGCTCGGATTGACCAGGGACTGAATCTCGACGGGCAGGGCACGACGGCCTTCGAGCGCGACCGTGACGCATGAGCCACTGACCGGGGTGCCGTGCCCCAGGAACAGCCCGCTCGGGTCGGGAACTTCGGCGATGCCGTCGCCGGTCATCTCGAAGCATCCGACCTCGTCCGTCGGCCCGAAGCGGTTCTTCAGAACGCGTACGAAGCGCAACGCGGTCTGCCGGTCGCCTTCGAAGTGACAGACGACGTCGACGAGGTGCTCGAGCAGTCGAGGGCCCGCGATGGAACCGTCTTTCGTGACGTGACCTACGATCAACACCGGCAGATCGCGTTCTTTCGCGATGCGGACAAGAGTCGCGGCGACCTCACGCACCTGGCTCGGATGCCCCGCCAGTCCCTCGCTGAGCGAGGACGAGACGGTCTGTACCGAATCGACGATCAGAAGCGTGGGGACGACCTGGTCGATCTGGCCGACGAGTGTCGCCAGGTCGGTCTCGCTCGCGATGAACAGCTCGTCGTGGAGTGCACCGGTGCGCTCGGCACGGAGCCGGACCTGCGCGGTGGACTCTTCTGCGCTCACGTACAACACGCGCCGACCGGACCGGGCAGCACGGGCCGCGACCTCGAGCAGCAGCGTCGACTTACCGACGCCGGGCTCACCGGAGATCAGGATCGTCGCGCCCGCGACGAGTCCGCCGCCGAGCACGCGGTCGAATTCGCCGACACCCGTGGGGCGGCGAGGAGCCTCGATCGTCGCAACGTCGGTGATCGGGCGCGCGATGCGATCAGCGGTGGGTGCGTGAGGGGTGAATCCGCGGAGGATGCCCGTCTGCTCCGCGACCTCGGTGACCGTGCCCCACTGCTGACACTCTCCGCAGCGGCCCACCCACTTGACGCTCGTCCACCCGCATTCCGCGCAGCGGTAGGCCGTGCTGGGCTTTCGAGTTGCCATGGGCCCAGGTTAGGCGCCACCACCGACAGAGGGCGTCACCCGAGCGGCCAGTCCAGCGTCCGCCCCAGGGCGTCCTGCCACCGCGCGAGCATGTGTGTGCGCTCGGCCTCGGTCGATGCCGGCTCCCACCGGCGGTCCTCGCTCCAGAGACCCGTCAGCTCGGTCAGCCCCGACCAGTAGCCGACCGCGAGCCCGGCGGCGAAGGCCGCGCCGAGTGCGGTCGTCTCCACGTTCGCCGGTCGGATGACGGGAATCCCCAAGGCATCCGCCTGCATCTGCATGAGCGTGCCGTTGGCGACCATCCCGCCATCCACGCGAAGCTCGGTGATGGCAGAGCCCAGGTCTGCGCACGCTGCGTCCACGACTTCGCGGCTCTGCAACGCGACCGACTCGAGCGCCGCACGAGCGATGTGCCGCCGGTCGGCGAATCGCGTGAGACCGAGGATCGCACCGCGTGCGTCGGGCCGCCAGTGCGGGGCGAACAGGCCCGAGAACGCGGGGACGATGATGACACCGCCCGCATCCTCCACTTCGTTCGCGAGCGTTTCAACCTCGGCGGCCGTGCCGATGATGCCGAGGTTGTCGCGCAGCCATTGCACGAGCGATCCGGTGACCGCGATCGATCCCTCGAGGGCGTACGCGGTGGTGCCGTCGCCGAGACGGTAGGCCACAGTCGTGAGCAAACCGTGCTCGGAGATGATCGGGCGATCGCCCGTGTTCACGACCAGGAAGTTGCCGGTGCCGTACGTGTTCTTGCTGTCGCCCTGCGCGAAGGCCGCCTGGCCGAATGTCGCCGCCTGCTGATCGCCCATCATGCCCGCGATCGGCACCTCACGCAGCAGGCTCGACGGCTCAGCATGCCCGTAGACCTCCGAAGAGGAACGGATGTCGGGCAGCAGCGACTCCGGGATGCCGAAGGCCTCGAGCAGCGATGCATCCCACTCGAGCGTCTCGAGATTCATCAGCAGGGTGCGGCTGGCGTTCGTGACATCCGTCGCGTGCACGCCCCCTTCGGGGCCGCCGGTCAGGTTCCACAGCAGCCAGGTATCGGGCGTGCCGAAGGCGAGGTGTCCTTCGTCTGCCAGGCGTTTCGCCTCGGGCAGATTCTCGAGCACCCACGCGATCTTCGTCGCAGAGAAGTATGACGCCAGCGGAAGCCCGGTGAGCCCGCGGAACCGGTCGACGCCGCCGTCCGCCGCCAGGCGATCGACGATGCCCTGGCTGCGGGTGTCCTGCCAGACGATCGCGTTGTGGACCGGCTCACCCGTGCGTCGATCCCAGAGGATGACTGTTTCACGCTGGTTGGTGATGCCGATGGCGGCGATGTCGTGCCGCGTGATGTCGGCGCGCGCGAGGGCGACCCCGATCACCTCCTGGGCGTTTCGCCAGATCTCGGTCGCATCGTGCTCGACCCAGCCGGCGCGGGGGAAAATCTGGCGGTGCTCGAGTTGGCCGGATGAGACGGAGCGGCCGCGGTGGTCGAAGACGATCGCTCGCGTGCTCGTTGTGCCCTGATCGAGGGCGAGGATGTAGGTCATCGACGTGCGCTCCTTTGTCTGGATGACTTCCCTGTCTTCACGGTCGTCGAGCCTCGGGGCCTGGACCCAGAGTACGGAATCCCACTCGGCGGGACTCGTTCGTTCCGGGTCATCGGGCTATTCCTCACGATCGGCAACGTCGTCGTGCCGATAGTCATCGCGCGGGAGTTTCCCCGCGAGCGTGCGCACTTCATGACGGGGCTATACACCTCGGCGATCAACGTCGGAACGATGACCGTCACCCTGGCGACCGCGCCGCTCGCGTCCGAGATCGGATGGCGCGGCGCAATCGTGGTCTGGGTGGGCTTCGGTGTTGTCGCGCTCGCCGTGTGGCTCGGCCTGCGCGGCGTCCGTGGTGCGCTGCTGCCCCGCGGGGGAACCGTGCCGCGGCCGACCGACGAGGTCGATCCGCGTGTCGCCCGCTCGGCTTCGACGTGGTTGCTCGGTGCGGCCTTCGCCGGGCAGGCGTTCAGCTTCTACGGCGTCACGGCCTGGTTGCCGTCGCTGCTCGAAGACGCGGGGTACGACGCCGCATCCGCTGGCGGGATCTCGGCGGTGTTCCAGGTCTCGGGCATCGCGGGCGCCCTGCTCGTGCCGATCATCACGACACGTGTCTCGATCTTCGCCGGCGTGTTGTTCGTGGCGGTCGGCTGGCTCGCGATCCCCATCGGGTTCGCCCTGAACCCTGGCCTGTGGCTGCTCTGGTGCATCATCGGAGGTGTCGCGCAGGGCGGTGGACTGACCGTCGTGTTCATCATGATCGGCGCACTGGGCGGCGGCGAGCACACGGTCGCCGGGCGTTCCGGGATCGTCCAGGGGGTCGGCTACGGGCTCGCGGCCGCGGGCCCGATCATCTTGGGCGCGATCCACGAGGCTGCCGACTCGTGGCTGCCGGTGCTCGCCGTCGTGGCGGGCGCTGTGGTGCTGTTCGGTGTAGCTGGAGGCGTCGCGGCCGCGCCCTTGCGCCGGCGCTGACGCTCCGGCGCGCCCGAAACGGAGGACTTCGGCGCGAGATGAGGACGTTTCGGCCCCGGACATCCTCTCGCGGCGCTGAAATACTCCGTGCGGGTCAGGCCCGCAGCGACTCCGCGACCGTGCGCAGGGCATCAGCCGAGTCCCGCAGCAGGTCGAGCTCGTGCGGCGAGAAGACCGTCTCGCGGATCGGCACCGCGCCGCGTGCGCTGACGATCGAGGGTACCGACAGGGCGACCCCGTCGATGCCGTGGAAGTCGCGCAGCACGGTGCTGACCGGCATCACCGCGTGCTCGTCGTTCAGGATCGCCTCGACGATGCGTGCGCTCGAGAGCCCGATCGCGTAGTTGGTCGCACCCTTTCCGAGGATGACCTTGTACGCGGCATCCCGCACATCGATCGCGATCGCGTCGAGCTCGTCCGGAGACATCCGCGGGTGTCCGGGCGACACCCAGTCGAGGATCGGAACCGAGCCGATCGTGGCCTTCGACCACAGGGGGAACTCGGTGTCGCCGTGCTCGCCGACGATGTAAGCGTGCACGCTCGACGTCGACACCCCGGCCCGCTCGGCAAGCTTCCAACGCAGGCGCGACGTGTCCAGCACGGTTCCCGAGGCGAAGATCCGCTCGGGCGGGAGCGCCGTGGCCTCCTGGGCCAGAACCGTCAGGACATCGCACGGGTTGGTGACGACGACGTAGACCGCATCGGGCGCCACCGACAGCAGCTCGGGCATCATCGTGCGCAGGATCCCCGCGTTGACCTCGGCGAGCTCGATGCGCGATTGACCCGGCTTCTGCTTCGCACCGGCCGTGATCACCACGACGTGCGATCCCTCGACGACCGAGAGGTCACTGCCGCCGATGACGTCGCTCGCGCCCGTGAACTGGGTGCCGTGCGCGAGATCGAGCACTTCGGCCTCGACCTTCGCCGTGGCGATGTCATACAGAGCGACGTGGCGGGCCGATCCGCGGATGAGTGCGGCGTAGGCGGTGCTCGCGCCCACGCTTCCCGCGCCGACGACGGTGAGTTTGGAGTTCTCGATAGCGCTCATGCGGTCAGTCTCGCAGGGGGCTGACCACAACGGCAGGGGTCAGCGCCGGAACTAACGGGTGGATTCGGATGACTCGTCTGCGACGGTTGCGGCGCGGGACGGATTGCGAATGCCGAGGAACGACACCGCGCCGCCGATCGCCATGAGCGCGGCCGTGACGATCGCCGCTCGGTGGAAACCGTCGAGGTCGAGCGATCCGCCGACGATCGTCGCCAGCAGCGCGATCACGATCAACCCGGCGACGCGCGAAACGGCGTTGTTCACGGCCGAGGCGATACCCGACCGTTCCGTGTCGATCGCTCCGAGAATGGCCGACGTCAGCGGAGCAACCGTCAGCGAGATACCGAGACCGAAGACCAGGATGCCTGGCAGTACCTGCGTCCAGTACGAGAAGTCTTCGCGAACGGTGAGAAGGAGGAGCGCGCCCGCCGCCATCACGAGGGGTCCGGCGGTCATGAACAACCGCGGACCCAGGCGGCCCGACAGAGCTCCCACCCGAGAGCTCAGCAGGATGAGCAGGATAGTCCCGGGCAGGCTCGCGAGCCCCGCGAGCGTCGCGCTCAGGCCGGCACCCTGCTGCAGGTAGACGCCGACGACGAAGCCGTTGAGGCTGAGCGCGCCGTAGACGAAAGTGGTTGCGACGTTGCCGGTCCAGAAGTTGCGGACGCGGAACAGATCGAGCGGCAGTATCGGCGACCGCACGGTGCGCTGGCGCAGCAGGAAAGCGATGAACAGGGCGAGACCGCCGATGCCCGGGATCAGGATGCCGGGGGACCCCCACCCCAGGTTCGGCTGCTCGATGAGGGCGAAGACGAACCCGCCGAGCCCGAGGGTGCAGAGCGCCGCGCCGAGCCAATCGATCGAGGCATCCGGTCGCCGAACGTCGCGATGCGTGAGGCGCGTCAGCAGCCAGAGCGTGATCACGATAGGCAGGACGTTGATCAGGAACACGAGTCGCCACGACAACAGGTCGACGAACACGCCGCCGATGACGGGACCCGTGAGCATGGCGCACGTCGTCAGGGCGGTCCAGATGCCGATGGCGCGGCCCTGGGCGGCGTCGCGGAAGGTCGAGGTGATGAGGGCGAGCGAGCTCGGCACGAGGAAGGCCCCTGCGGCGCCTTGGACCGCACGGGCGACGATCAGGACGATCGGGTCGGGCGCGACGGCAATCGCGACCGAGGCGATCCCGAAGCCGATCAGGCCGATCCGCAGCACGAGGATGCGTCCGAATGCGTCGCTCACCGAACCCGCCAGCAGAATGAGCGCGCCGAGGGTGATGAGGTAGGCATCCACGACCCATTGCTGGGTGGTGAGCCCGCCGCCGAGTTCGCGGTCGATTGCGGGGAGTGCCACCGTGACGACCGTGCCGTCGAGGAAGGCGACGAAGGACGCGAGGACGGCGACTGTCAGAACGAGGCGCTGTTGGCGGGTCATCGGGGCAGCCATGGGGACAACCTAACCCCGACTGGGCGGCAGCAGGCGAGTTCGCGGACAGATGTGGTGCGCGGCCGATCGCCCACGATGCGGCAGAACGGCGACCGTGTCAACCCCCGATGGGAACCCACGGGGTCGACCGTAATCTCGTCACCTCACCTGGCTTCGCTCCGCGTTGCTCGTTCGCTGCATGACTCATCTCGGAGGCCCCGATGCACAGCCCACCGCGCCCCGTTGCCAAGTACCCGCTCACCCGGATCGCCGGCCCGTACGGTCACCCGTTTCATCCGATTGCCGTGATCATCCCGATCGGGGCGTGGGTGTCGAGCGTTGTGTTCGACCTCATCGCGATCACGCAGTCCTCACCCGCACCGTTCGTGATGGGGGCACGGATCCTGATCCTCATCGGGCTGATCGTCGCGGTCGTCGCCGCCGTCCTGGGGTTTCTGGATTGGCTGACCATCCCGCGCGGCACGCCCGCCCGAGCCACGGGCACGACGCACATGATCCTCAACCTGATCGCGATGGGCATTTTCCTCGCGAGCCTGCTTCTGCGCGGCGACATTTTCAGCGGCAGCGGCAGCTCAAGTGAAGGCGTCTCCACGTTGGCGGTCATCCTGAGCATCGGCGGCCTCGCGATCCTCAGCATCTCGGGTTGGCTCGGTGGCAAGCTCGCGCACACCTTCGGTGTTCGCGTCGCGGACGAGCAAACCCAGCGCGAGGGTCTCGAACCGTTGCCGTGAACCGAATCTTCACCCGCTCAGGAGGTACGCATGCCCGATGAAGACATCTCGCCCGCGAAGCGTCCGGCTACTGTTCTGGCTGGGCCCTACGGGCATCCGTTTCATCCGATCGCCGTGACGATCCCGATCGGCGCGTGGATCGCCAGCCTCGTCTTCGACATCATCGGACTCGTCTCGACCGATCCCGAGCCCTTCGCGATCGGGTCGCGTGTGCTGATCGTGATCGGCGTGCTGGGGAGCATCGCCGCTATCTTCTTCGGCGTGCTGGACTACCTACGAATCCCCGACCGCACGCAGGCCGCGAGTACGGCGACGTTC
The DNA here is from genome assembly GCA_963740165.1 of uncultured Actinomycetota bacterium. Lineage (GTDB taxonomy): Bacteria > Actinomycetota > Actinomycetes > Actinomycetales > Microbacteriaceae > Microbacterium. The sequence goes on from CAVUDC010000003.1 coordinate 184,171, forward strand.
CATATGGGCCTGAACATCACCGTCTGCGGCGCATACGCCGTGCAGCTGTTCTTCCGCAGCACCACGGACGAGATCCCGGTCGGGACGTTTGTCGTCAGCATCCTGAGTCTGTTGGTGTTGAGCATTTCGGGATGGCTGGGCGGCAAGCTCTCCTACCGCTACGGAGTGCGGGTGGCGAGTGAGGTCAAGCAGGCCGAGGGCTTCCGCGGGGAGTGAGGCGGGGTGCTGTGATTTCGTGCGATTGGCGGGTGGACCCGCGGGGACGTAAGCTATTCGGCGGTGACGTGTCCGAGCGGCCGAAGGTGCAACTCTCGAAAAGTTGTGTAGGGCAACCCCCTACCGTGGGTTCAAATCCCACCGTCACCGCCAAAAATCACTGATCAGGGCTACTTTCTGATTCTCATTGAATGGAAGTGAGAAAGATCGGGCGATATCCCGTTCGCGGAAGGGGCTCCACGGTCGCGTCATCACGCGGTTCTGGAGTCCATTTCTGTGGGTAAAGTCCGGGAAAGATCGACCGGGGCTTTGAAATGGGTGACGTCGGTATGGTGGACGAACCCGGATAGATCAGTCCGACCTCGGTGAGTATTTGTCTTCGGACGATCAATCTCCGTTCCACGGATTGGTGGGGCGAGTAACCTGCCTGTATGTCGATCATTGCCGGAGGCGCTCCCGTCTCACTCGCTGCCGTGCTCGCACGGCGTGACGAGATCACCGAGGTGCTGATCCGATATGCGGCGGTGAATCCGCGCGTGTTCGGTTCTGTGGCGCGGGGAGAAGCGCACTCGACGAGTGACGTCGATCTGTACGTGGATCTGCTCCCGGATGCGGGGAATCCGCTGTTGCGGGTGTCGGGTCTCGGGGAAGAACTCAGTGACCTGTTGGGTGTCCGTGTGGATGTCGTCACTGCCTCGTTGCTCCGTGATGGCGTCTCCGCGCCCGCGCTTGCGGAGGCTGTGCCGTTGTGAATCGACGTGATGGCGAACGGACGGATGACATCCTGTCGGCGATCGATCGAATCGCGGCGTACCGCTCGTCGCTTCGTAGCGCCGACGCTCTGATCGCCGGGATGGCCTATGACGCTGTCCTGCGGAATCTCGCAGTCATCGGTGAAGCCGTTCGTGCGCTACCGGCAGAGTTCAAGGCAGCGCGGCCAAATGTTCCGTGGCCGGCGATCGCGGGGCTGCGGAACATCCTTGTCCACGAGTATTTCCGTGTCGATCCAGAAGCCGTCACCGACATCATCGACACAGAGCTCGTGGCACTCGCCGCCGAGCTGGCACCACGCAGCGATGGCGGAACCCGCGGGTAGCCCGTGGGAAAGAATGAGGAAAGATCAGGCCACTTCGCGACACCGCAGAAAGGTCGACATCCGCGGAATGACAGCGAAGTGGGCCCATTGCACATCGCTGAAAGGTGTTCCTGGATGGGTTCAAATCCCACCGTCACCGCCAGTTTTATGCCTGATCAGCGCGCATTCTGTGTGACGGTGAGCGCCATTTGAGAACGAAATGGGAAAGAATTCTTTCCCATTTCTTTCTCACATCGCTGACACGGGTCCGACTGGGCGCACGAGAGCCGCATGATTTCGCGGTTTTCCTGACCCATCGGGTTGTGACTTACCGTGGGTATTTGCCCCACCGGAGCTGTTCGGGTGACGGGCGTCTCTGGGCCTTGCCTCCAGCGACTGCGACACGCCGCGGTTCGGGCAGGTCCGCCTGGATCTCAAGTACTCACCGCCTGTGGTCGTGCCGACGACGCGCGAGCCTTCGTCTCGGCATCGGACGCCGCGGAGGTGGGTGCCCGAGGAGGGGCGGCAGCCCATCGCGGACGCGCGCGGCCATGGGATCCTTCGGACCTCGTACTGGGGATAGAAGCAAACGGACACCCCGACCAGCTCGGCGAAGTCGACGGGATGCGCCTAGTCGTCGCCGCGGGAGGTGGCTCCGCGGAGACGCTCAGCTGGGGTCGGCGGTCAGCGTGTACTTGGACTGGAGGTACTCGTGGATGCCCTCGGCGCCGCCCTCGCGGCCGAGTCCGGACATCTTCCAGCCGCCGAAGGGTGCAGCGGCGTTTGAGACGACGCCGACGTTGATTCCCATCATCCCCGTCTGCAGCTTCTCGATCATCCGCTGACCCCGGGCGAGATCCGTCGTGTAGACATAGGACACCAAGCCGTACTCCGTGTCGTTGGCCAGGCGCACCGCCTCGTCCTCGTCATCGAACGCGGCGATGGCGAGCACCGGGCCGAAAATCTCCTCGCTGAGGATCGCGCTACCGGGCTGCACGTCAGAGATCACGGTGGGGGCGTAGAAGGTGCCGGGCCGATCGATGGCGGCCCCGCCGGTCTGCAGCTGTGCGCCACGGGCCACCGCATCGTCGACCAGCTGGGTTGCCTTCGCGACCGCCCTGTCGTCGATGAGCGGGCCGATCTGGACACCCTCCTCGGTGCCGCGCCCGATGCCGAGCTCCTTCACTCGGGCCGTGAGCCGCTGGGCGAACTCGTCGGCGATCGAGCGGTGCACGAGGAAGCGGTTCGCGGCGGTGCACGCCTGACCGACGTTGCGGAACTTGGCGGCCATCGCTCCTTTCACGGCGGTTTCTAGGTCGGCGTCGGCGAAGACCACGAATGGAGCGTTGCCGCCGAGCTCCATCGACGTGCGTAGCACTCCGCTGGCGGCCTGCTCGAGCAGCCGTTGACCAACCGGGGTCGAGCCGGTGAAGGATAGCTTGCGCAGGCGCGGGTCGCGGATGATCGGCTCGGATACTGCACCTGACGCGGACGTCGTAATCACGTTGACGACGCCCGCGGGCACGCCTGCCTCGGCGAGCACCTGCGCGAACAGCAGGGTGGTGAGAGGGGTGAGCTCGGCCGGCTTGATGATGACTGTGCAACCGGCCGCGAGCGCGGGAGCGATCTTGCGAGTGGCCATCGCGAGCGGGAAATTCCATGGGGTGATCAGATAGCAGGGCCCGACGGGATGCTGGCTCACGATGACTCGGCCTGTTCCCTCGGGATTCGGGCCGTAGCGGCCCTGAATGCGAGGTGCCTCCTCGCTGAACCAGCGGAGGAACTCGCTGCCGTATGCGACCTCGCCGCGTGCCTCAGCGAGCGGCTTGCCCATCTCGATCGTCATCAGGAGCGCGAAGTCCTCTTTGCGCTCCTGGACGAGGTCGAATGCTCGGCGGAGGATCTCGCCGCGGACACGTGCCGGCGTCGCAGCCCATCCCGGGAACGCGGCATCGGCTGCGGCTAGAGCATCCTGGCCGTCCGCGAACGGATGCGATTCGCGATCGTCTTGATGACGTCGCCCGTCGAAGGATCGGAGACGGAGAGGGTGCGACCGCACTCCGCCGCACGCCATTCGCCGCCGATGAAGAGGCCATCCGGAACGGAGGCCAGTAGTGCTGCTTCGCGGGTATCGGTCAGGGTGTTGGTCACGGGTGTCCCTTTGCGGCGTAGAGGTGGATTCTGAACCCTCGCGGGAGAGCGGGGGAAGAGTGGTGGCGCTAGGTCGAGGTTCGAAATGGAGCAGGCGGGTCAGTATGAGGCGCGGTCGCGGGACGCCGTCCGAGCCCAGCGGCTCGCGAGCGCCTCGGATCCGCGGGCGAGCAGGGCGACATCCGCGCCGACCAGCACGAAGTCGGCCCCCGCATCGAGGTAGCCCTGAGCGATGGCCGGATCGAAGGCGTTGACGCCGACCGGCTTCCCCGGCCGACTTTACGCCCGCAAAGGCGCGCAGCGCGGCGGCGGTGACCTCGGGGTGGGTCTGCTGGCCGAGCAGGCCGAGCGATGCCGCCAGGTCGCTCGGGCCGACGAAGACGCCGTCCACGCCGTCCACCGCGGCGATCTCCGCGGCGGCCTCGACCCCGGCCACTGTCTCGATCTGTACCATCAGGGAGACATGCTGCGGGGCGTCGGCGAGGTAGTCGTCGACGCGGTTCCACCGCGCGGAGCGGGCCAGCGCGGAGCCCACCCCGCGCCGACCGGCGGGCGGATAGCGCACCATCTCGACGACGGAGCGAGCGTGCTCGGGCGAAGACACCATCGGCACGAGCAGATTCTGTGCACCGAGATCGAGGACCTGCTTGATCGTGATCTCGTCGCTCGACGGCACCCGCACCACCGGGGTCGACGGATACGCAGCGACGGCCTGCAGCTGCGCGAGCACCGACTGAAGGTCGTTGGGTGAGTGCTCCATGTCGAGAAGCAACCAGTCCAAGCCTCCGCCGGCGCAGATCTCGGCGATGAGCGGCGATCCTGAGCATACCCACATGCCGGCCAGAGGCCGATCGGCATCGGCCAGGCGCTCGCGGAAGGTGGGACTCAGATGAAGCGGCACGTGATCGTCCCCATCGGTCCGTAATCAGCCAGCACGAGGTCACCCTTCTCCACCCACATCGGGCGGGTGAACGAACCGGCCAGGATGATCTCGCCGGCCTCCAGCCGCGCCCCGTGCAGAAAGAACTTGTTGGCGAGCCACGCAACGCCGCGTGCTGGATGATCGAGCACGCCGGCAGCGACCCCCGTCTCCTCGATCCCACCGTTCTTATAGAGCAGTCCTGGCACCCACCGCAGGTCGATCTCGTCCGGCCGCTTGCGAGTCTCACCGAGGACCATGCCGCCGTATGCGGCATTGTCGCTGATCGTGTCCACGATCGTCCTGCCAGCGAGCTCGATGTGCGAATTGAGCACCTCGAGCGCGGGCGTGACGTAGTCCGTGGCGGCCAGCACATCCTCGAGGGTGCAGTCGGGGCCCTCTAGGGGGAACTGAGGACGAAGGCGAGCTCGACCTCGATGCGTACGTTCGAGAACTGGTCGACCGGGATCTCTGCACCGCTGCGGTAGACGGTGTCCTCGAACATCACGCCGTAGTCGGGCTCCGTGATCCCCGTCGCCTGCTGCATGGCCTTGGAGGTGAGCCCGATCTTCCGCCCGACGAGTGCGCGGCCGGCGGCGAGATTCTTGTCCCGCCAGACGCCCTGGATCGCGTAGGAGTCCTCGACGGTCGCCTCGGGATAGCGCGCGGTGATCCGCGGGATTACGCCGTGCGTACGGTCCGCCTCGGCAAGCTCGTCCGCGATCGCGGCGATGGTCTCGGGTGTCAGCATCGTCGGCCTAAAGCTGGTTTCCGAGCTTGAATTCCGACTGCTCCGTTTGGCCCTGCTTGTAGTCGGGCAGGTCGTCCTCGCCGTGGCGGGTATAGGAGAAGCCGTCGGCGCCGATCGTCACCGCCATCTCGGACGAGTCGGTGCGCGCCACGATTTCCTGGGGATTGCCCTCCAGGTCCAGAACCAGCGATCCCTCCGTGTACCAGGACGGGACGACCGGTGTGCCCCACCAGTCTCGACGCTGATTGTCGTGCACGTCCCAGGTGACGACGGGGTTGTCGGGGTCGCCGGTGTAGTAGTCCTGGGTGTGCACTCCACCCGGTGACCGTCGGGATCGCGCAGGTAGAGGTAGAAGGCGTTCGAGACCCCGTGGCGACCGGGTCCTCGCTCGATGGCGTCCGAGCGGCGCAGGGCTCCGAGCTTGTCGCAGATGGCGAGGATGTTGTGCTTCTCGTGTGTCGCGAAGGCGATGTGGTGCATGCGAGGGCCGTCGCCGCCGGTCATGGCGGTGTCGTGCACGGTCGACTTGCGGCGCATCCATGCGGCGTATACGACGCCCTCGTCGTCCTGGATGTCCTCGGTCACGCGGAAGCCGAGCGACTGCATGAAGTTGACGGCCCGCGGCACATCGGGAGTCATCTGGTTGAAGTGGTCGAGGCGCACCAGCTCACCGGGGATGTGCAGGTCATAGCGCCAGGCGAGGCGTTCGACGTGCTCTGTCTCGTAGAAGAACTCGTACGGGAATCCCAGCGGATCCACGACGCGGACGCTGTCGCCGATTCCCTTCGTATAGCCCTCGGGACGGCGCTCGACTCGGCAGCCCAGCTCGGTGTAGAAGGCGACCGCCCTGTCGAGATCCTCAGGGCTGCGCACCCGGTACGAGAACGCGGCCACCGCGGCGACCGGCCCCTTGCGGAGCACCAGGTTATGGTGGATGAACTCCTCCGTCGAGCGCAGGTAGATTGTTTCGTCGTCTTCCGCTGTGACGTAGAGCCCGAGCACATCCACGTAGAACACCCGTGACGCGGCGAGGTCGGTGACGACCAGGTCCATGTAGGCGCAGCGCAGGATGTCGGGGGCGGGAGAGGTCGGGGTCGGCACCGCGTTGGCGGAGAAGATCGGCGCCTCCTGCGAGACGTAGAACTCGAAGAGGTCATGGTCTTGGCGTGCTTATCGTTCATGTCAGCGTCCTCGCTTGGGGATGGTGGGATCAGTTCTCGGCGGATTCGATCGCCTCGGCGACGGCCGCACGGGTCGGAGTCGAAGCCGAAGGTTTGCCGAAAGGTAGGGTTGTGGACCTCACCGAGGGTGATGTGCACGGCCTGCTGGTCGGTGTAGAAGTCGATGGAGCGGTACCCGCCCTCGTGCCCGAGCCCCGACGCCTTGACGCCGCCAAACGGTGTCCGCAGGTCGCGCACGTTGTTCGAGTTCAGCCACACCATGCCGGCCTCGACGGCCTGAGAGAAGTTGTGGGCCCGCGTGAGATCGTTGGTCCAGATGTACGCCGCGAGGCCGTATTTGATCCCGTTCGCCAATTCGAGGGCCTCGGCGTCGGTGTCGAATGGCGTTATCGCCACGACGGGTCCGAAGATCTCCTCCTGAAAGATCCGCGCGTCCGGAGCAACATCGGCGAAGACGGTGGGTCGCACGAAGTTGCCGTCGGGGAACCCATCCGGCCTGGCACCGCCGGCCACGAGGCGCGCCTCGGACTTGCCGATCTCGATGTAGCTCATGACCTTGTCGTAGTGCTCGGGGTGCACGAGGGCACCGACCTCGGTTGCTGGGTCGTGCGGATCGCCGACGACGACCCGGTCGGCCTGCGCCGCGTAGCGCTCGACGAACTCGTCATACACCGGGCGTCCACGAGGATGCGGCTGCCGCGGTGCAGCGCTCGCCGTTGAGGGAGAAGACACCGAAGATCGTGGCGTCGATGGCAGCGTCGAGGTCTGCATCAGCGAAGACGACCGCGGGACTCTGCTGCTGAGCTCCATCGAGAGGCCCTTGAGAAAGGGGGCCGCGTTGCCGAAGATGAGCTGCCCCGTGCTGCTCTCGCCGGTGAAGGAGATCAGCGGCACGTCCGGGTGCTTGACGAGCGCGTCGCCCGCGTCCTCACCGAGCCCGTTGACCAGGTTGAAGACGCCCTGCGGCAGGCCGGCCTCCTCGAAGATCCCGGCCCATAGCGACGCGGAGAGCGGCGTGAACTCGGCGGGCTTCAAAACGACGGTGTTGCCGGTCGCCAGAGCGGGGCCGAGCTTCCACGACTCGAGCATGAACGGCGTATTCCAGGGGGTGATGAGCCCCGCGACGCCGATCGGCTTGCGGTTGACGTAGTCGATCTGGCGTCCTGGCACCTTGTAGGTGTCGTCGGACTGGGCAACGATCAGGTCTGCGCAAGAAGCGGAAGTTCTCCGCGGCCCGATGCGCCTGGCCGAGCGCCTGGGTGATGGGCAGGCCGGAGTCGAAGGACTCGAGCTCAGCAAGCCGGGCGTCGCGCGATTCGACGAGGTCGGCGATGCGGTGCAGGATGCGCGAACGCTCTCGCGGCAGCATCTTCGGCCACGGTCCGTCGACGAAGGCGCGGCGCGCAGCGGCGACGGCGCGATCGATGTCGGCCTTCTTGCCGGCGGCAGCGGTAACGTACACACGGTTGGACACCGGGTCGAGCACGTCGAAGGTGTCGCCGCCGATGGAGTCGACGAACTCGCCATCGATGTAGTGCTGGATGCGTGATGGCAGGCCGGCCGGCACATGCTGCGGCGTCGCAGTGCTGGCGGGGGAGTGGGCAGTGTCGGTCATGGCAGCGTCTTCCGGAAGGTCGGGGGCGGTCTGGGTCAGGCTGAGGTCAATAGGCGGGGAGACTGAGGGCCTCGCCCGGATGCTCGTGGATCATGTATGCGTTGAGGGTCGCCGATCGGTGGCGGCGGGCGGCGGTCTCGATCTCGCCGAGGGCGGCTCCCGTCTCGATCAGCGAGAGGATTCCCTCGTGCTCACGGACGGATTCCTGAGCCCGCCCCGGCACGAAGCTGAAAGTCGACTCGCGTAGGTTGCCGAGCCGGCCCCACTCCGCCTCGACCAGCTCGAGCATCCGCGGGTTCGCGGTCTTGGCGAACAGCACGGCATGAAACTGCTGATTCAGAGAGGTGAAGAGTCGGGGATCGAATTCGTCGAGCGTCTCGATCATCCGCTCGTTGATCACCCGGGCACGGGCGATGTCGGTCGGCGTCAGCCTGCGCGCGGCCAGCGCAGTGGCGGCACCCTCGAGGATGCTCAGGGCCTGCATGCTGTGTCGGTACTGTGTGTCGTCGACCATGGAGACGCGCGCCCCGACATTGCGCTCGAACGTGACGAGCCCCTCTGCTTCGAGTTGGCGTATGGCCTCGCGTACGGGCACAACGCTCATGTCCAGCTCGCCCGCGATCGAGCCGAGCACCAGCCGGTGACCGGCCGAGTATTCTTGCGAGGCGATGCGCTCTTTCACCCAGCGGTAGGCCGTCTGCGACTTGCTCAGGTCTTCGCGGAAGGCCATCATCGCCGCCCCTGGTCTTCCTGGTACCTCGAGCGCCATGCGGCGTTCATCGGGAACAGTCCCTCGAGCGGATTCCCCGCCTCCACCTGAGCGGCGACCCAGGCGTCCTCTTGCTCCTGCAGGTCGGCCGCCTCGGCGACCTCGCGTACGAGCGCGGCGGGCAGCACGATGACGCCGTCGACGTCGCCCACGATGATGTCGCCGGGCTGCACTGAGGTGCCGCCGCAGGCGATGGTGATATCGACGTCCCATGGGACGTGTCGTCTGCCGAGGACCGCGGGATGGCCGCCCCGTGAATAGACGGGGATGTTCATGGCGCTCACGGCCTCGATATCGCGAACTCCGCCGTCGGTCACGATCCCGGCGGCGCCCCGTGCGATGGCACGCAGAGCCAGTATGTCGCCGAGCGTTCCGGATCCGCTCTCGCCCCGTGCCTCGATGACAACGACCTCGCCGGGACGGACCTCGTCGAACGCGCGTTTCTGGGCATTTTGCCCGCCGCCGTGTGAGGCGAAGAGATCCTCACGAAGCGGCACGAACCGCAGCGTCTTTGCCACTCCAACGAGCTTCGTGCCCGGTCGCGTGGGGCGCACGCCGTCAATCGTCACGTTGTCGAGGCCGCGCTTGTGGAGCTGGCCGGAGAGGGCCGCGACCGGAGTGCGTTCGAGCAACTCCCGCAGTTCGGGGTCGAGCGTGGGCCGGAGGGCCTCGGTGCTGGCCGATTCCGTGGCAGCAGGCTCACGGCTGATGGGCGACAGGCCGGCGGCCTCGCGCGAGCCCCATGCTTCAGAGCGCTGACGATCGTCGACGGTAGGCAGCGAGCCAAGCTCGGGGTCGAAAGGCACGTCCCCCTGAGTGACCGTTGTGACGAGACGGCCGGACGTCGGGGCGCCCGGAGCGGATGGTGCATCCACCTCCACCACGACGACATCGCCCGGCAGAACGACAGAGGAGCCGGCGGGAGTGCCTGTGAGGATCACGTCGCCCGGCTCGAGGGTGAAATGCTGCGAGAGATCGGCGACGATCTGCGCCAGCGGGAAGATGAGGTCGGCGGTCGTGTCATCCTGTACGAGCTGGTCGTTCACCCACGTCCGGACGCGGAGCCCCGCAGGGTCGATGTCCGCTGCCGGGAAGCGGTCGGGGCCGAGCGGGGTGAATCCAGCACCACCCTTCGAGCGTAGGTTCGAGCCGGAGTCGTTGGCGCGCAGGTCATAGAGGCCGAAGTCATTGCCGGCGGTGATCCAGCCGACGTGCGACCAGGCTTTTGTCAGGCTCACCCGTCGCGCGGCCGTCCCGATCACGAGGGCGATTTCACCCTCGAAGGCGAGGAGCTCGGTGCCGGACGGCCGCTCGATGATGCCGCCACTCGCTTGCACTGAGCTGGAGGGCTTCACGAAGTAGGAGGGGGCGGAGGGACGCCGACCGCGCTGCGCGGCGCGAGACTCATAGGAGAGGTGCACCGCGATGACGGTTCCCGGGCGATGGGGGAGTGCCGCGTATCGCGGGTCTGTCGTGCCCTCGGCGGTTTCGTTCGTCATGGCTCCCTCACCTCTTCGTCGTAAAGATCATATACGATCCGTGCGCGATGAGGCAACTATCTCGTCCGCAGCGCCGCGGTCGCGGTGTGCGAGCGACGGCTACCCCTAACTTCTGAAAAGTCGTACGGTGAGCGACAGCGGTACTTGGCCAAGAGGCCGAATGATATATGATCCGTCTGAAGCGACTCGAGGTTGGTCCTCGCCTGTCGCCATCGATCTCCCGTATCACAAGGTGGTAATACGTGACTGTCAATGAACGTCGGTGGGGAGCTGCGGCTTCGACGACACCCTTACGGACGACCTCGACCGAGAGCTTCCGCGAGTATCGCGCGGCGGTGGAGCAGTCATTCGTCCCGCTCGAGGTGACTCGTCCGGGCGGCAGCGCGCCGTTCCGCGGTTCGCTCCGGGGCGTTGACGTCGACGGCATCCACGTGCACGAGATCACCGCATCGGCGCACCGCGTCGAGCGCACCTCCGCCCTCCTCCAAATGGGCTGCTCGCGCTTTTACAAGGTGAGTCTCCAGATTTCCGGGTGCGGATTGCTCATCCAAGACGGCCGCGAAGCGCTCCTCCGTCCCGGTGACGTGGCGATCTACGACACGGACCGGCCCTACTCTGTGGTCTACGAGGAGGAGATGCGCATGCTCGTGCTGATGTTCCCCCGCGAACTCCTCGGCCTGCCCGCCCAGTTCATGAGTGAACTGACCGCACGCTGCTTCTCGAGCGGCGACGGCCTCGGCGACATCACGGTCCCGTACCTGCAGAACATCGGACGCAACCTCGAGCGCCTTGGCGGAATGGCCGGCCCGCGACTGATGCGAACGGCCGTCGACTTGCTCACCACTATGTTCGCCAGTGAGCTCGACAAGGACGCGGAACCGGGCGATATTCACGAGCTGCTGATGCAGAGCATCCGCCGCTACATCGATGCGCAGCTGGGAAACCCGGAGCTCGGTCCACAGCAGATCGCCGCGGCCCACTACATCTCAACACGTCACCTGCACGGCCTGTTTCGCGAGCGCGGCACGACGGTGTCAACGTGGATCCGCGAGCGTCGTCTCGAGCAATGCCGAAACGACCTTCTCGACCCGCTGAACGCGCACCGCTCGGTGAGTGCGATCGCCGCGCGGTGGGGTTTCGTGGAGGCCGCCCATTTCTCGCGGGTCTTCAAGGCTGCATACGGCAACCCGCCGAGTGAACTCCGTGGACGCGCGCACGTCAGGTGACCTGAAATCTTCCGCGAAACGGCCGCCGAAGCGCCCCGTTCCCGGCCTTCCGGGGTTGGCCGGGATCGGGGCGGCGTTCACGGGCGGAACGCGCCGTGGGCGTCTCGTCAGACCCCCGAGCTGCGCAACATCGCGCCGAGAGACGACGCCCGGCTCCGGAAGGTCGCGGCGATGGATTCAGCCCCAGAAACCATGAGTGCGAGTTATAGCGGCATCTCGTCGGTCTGATTCGCTTCGGCGTCGTCGCGAGCATGCGCGGTGGAGACCAGCATCGGCTGCTCACCGCCGGACTGCGTCGGCGGAGACGCTCGGGCCGAGCAGGAACCTCGCTGCCTGCTCGCCGATCATGATCGACGGGGCATTGGTGTTGCCTGTCGTCACCTGCGGCATGATCGACGCGTCGGCCACCATGAGGCCCTCGATGCCATGAACACGCAGGGTCGGATCGACCACCGCCATCTCGTCGATGCCCATCTTGCAGGTGCCGACCTGGTGGTGATAGGTGATCACCGAGCGCCGCACATAGTCGCGGAGTTGGTCGTCGGTCTCGACCGCGGGTCGGGTAGAGCTCCCTTGCTCCCCACTCGTCGGCAAGAGCGGATGCTCGTCCGATCTCCCGACACTGGCGCACACTCGCCTCGAGAGCGAGCAGGTCCTCTTCGTCCGCGAGCGCCGCGAGGTCGATGAGGATCTCGGCGTGCGGGTCAGAGCCGGCGAGTGTCAGGCTGCCGCGGCTCTTGGGCGACACGATTCCGCCCATCAGTGTGAACCCAGAGGCCGGACCCGACATCCATGGCACGTACATCGGCACGCTGAAGTTGATCGGCTGGGTGTCCGGTACTTCGAGGTCGGGTCGGCTGCGCCAGAACAGATGGGTCTGCGTGATGCCTGCGCCCGGCGTCGGGTGAGCAATTTCGCGTGAATCCGTGGTGAAGATGACCGGGGAGAGCAGGTGGTCGTGGAGGTTCTTCCCGACGCCCGGCAGGTCGAGGACGACGTCGAAGCCGAGCTCGGCTAGCTCCGCGGCGGGGCCGATGCCCGAGCGAAGTAGGATGCGTGGTGAAGCGATTGCGCCGGCAGCGAGGACGATCTGGTCGGCCTCCACACGCTCGATCCGACCCGCCCGTTCGTACTCCACTCCGGTCGCTCGGGTGCCGTCCAGCAGCAGACGATGCACCCACGCGCCCGTGATGACGGTGAGCAGGGGGAGTCGATGACCGGCTGCGCATAGGCACGCCAGGTGCTGAGCCGCTGGCCCCCGCGAACGGTGACCTGCTCCTTGGAGATGCCGTCGAGTTCGCCGCTGTTGTAGTCCGGGTTCTCGGGGATGCCGATCTGCTTCGCGGCTTCGATGATGGACTGCTGGATCGGCGCGAGCTCGTAGTCGACGGTGACATCCAGGAGGCCCTCGGTGCCGCGGTCGGGGGATGCGGGACCGTCGTAGTTCTCGATGCTCTTGAAGACCGGCAGCACGTCGGCCCAAGCCCAGCCGGGGTTGCCCAGAGCCGCCCAGTTGTCGTAATCCTGAGGGGCACAGCGCACGAAGATCATCGCGTTGAGCGAGTGGATCCGCCGAGCACTTTGCCACGTGGCAGGATCAGGCGACGATCGGCGGCGTGCGGCTGGGGCACGGTGACGTAGTCCCAGTCGTCCGGGCCTTGCTGGATCTCGCCGAGACGGGCCGGGTCGTGGATCGCGGGATTGGCGTCGGCGCCACCCGCTTCCAGGAGGATCACCCGGCGGCCGGCATCGATCAACCGACGGACGATCACCGAACCCGCGGACCCTGCGCCGACCACAACGACGTCGGCGCGCGTGTCCGTCCGTCCTGTCGAAGCACTCGTAGACCCCGTGGTCTGCTCGCCCGTCACGAGGCTTCGGCCGTTCGTGAGCACTGCGTCGTACGCGGGAAAGTGAACATCGGCGTCCTCCAGGAATGTTGTGGCTCTCAGCCTGGCGTGCAGCCCACGAGGGCCGCGAGGTCCCGTCGGCGTCCGTTCGCTCATAGACAAATGACGTTCTGTGTTCGACAAGCCTGCGTGGCCTGCCTGGCGCGAATCGAGGAGGGCAGGGTTCACGGTGGTCGATGTGCAGTTCCTTTCGACCTACCGCACCATCGAGTTCGCGCTTCCCCGGATGGGGCGGGAGGCTCCATCGTCACCATCGCATAGATGTACGCGTTCTTCGAGGGCGGGCCGATGGTGGGGTACTCCTCGGCGAAGAATGCAGTGGTGCAGCGGACGAAATCGCTGGCTGAGGCGTATACAGACCGGGGAGCTGCATCAGCGGAGTCGCGCTTCTGGTCGCCGGCGGATATCTGGGCGCCGGCATATAGCGCCATTGGGCGGGTGAGCGCCGGTGGGGTCAGCGCGGATGAAGAGAAGCAGCGGGAGGTCGGGCCCGCCCGGCGGCGAGGGTCTCGGCCATCCACGCGGGGGAAACGAAAAGTTGTGACGACTGTGCGCCGACCGTCAAAGGCGGTTCAGTTGACGACAACTCCACGTCAGCCCCCGGTGCTTAGCCTTAGTGTCCGATAGATCCACACAGGAGAATCCATGTTGACGTACGACGATGTTCTGACAACCGTGACGCAAGGCGGCGCAAAGGTGCGCGACGTGTTCGACCCGGCAACCGGCGAATTGATCGGTCAGGCGAGGGTCCAGGACGTCGCCGACCTGGAGGCTGCGATCGATAAGGCGTCGGCCGCACAGGTGGCATGGGCGGCCCTCCCGGATGCTGAGCGAATCGGCTACCTGCACCGGGCCGCCGATGCGATCGATGCATCAGCCGCGGCACTAGCGGAGCTGCTCTCCCGCGAGCAGGGAAGCCGCTCAACGGACCGAACGCTCGATTCGAGGTCGGTGCGTGCTCGGTGTGGACTCGTGCAGCCGCCGACACCCAGCTGCCGGTGGAAGTGCTGATCGATGACGACTCGGGTTACGCCGAGTTGCACTATCGTCCGCTTGGAGTGGTTGCGGCCATCTCGCCATGGAACTGGCCGATGATGATCTCGATCTGGCAGATCGCCCCGTCCCTGAGAATGGGAAACACCGTGGTCATCAAACCCGCCGAGTCAACGGCACTGTCGGTGCTCGCCCTCGTGGCCGTGATGAACCAGGTGCTGCCCGATGGTGTGCTCAACATCGTTACTGGACCGGGGCGCACAGTGGGAGACGCGCTCGCGCGCCACCCGAAGGTCAGCAAGATCATGTTCACCGGCTCGACTGCCGTCGGCAAGGGGATCATCGAGGCCTCTGCCAACAACATCACTCGTCTGACGCTGGAGCTGGGCGGCAACGATGCAGGCATCGTGCTTCCGGATGTCGACCCTGCCGCTATTGCGGAGAACCTGTTCTGGGGTGCCTTCATCAACACCGGGCAGACCTGCGCGGCGCTCAAGCGCCTCTACGTGCACGACTCGGTGTACGACTCGGTGGTGGAACATCTGGCCGAGTTTGCCAAGAACGTGCCGATGGGCAACGGGCTCGATGAGAAGAACCTGCTCGGTCCCCTGCAGAACCGGGCCCAGTTCGATCTCGTCGATCGCCTTGTCGATTCTGCCAAGGCCTCCGGGGCACGAGTAGTGATCGGCGGCGACCCCGATCACTCCGCTGTCGGCAACTTCTATCCCACAACGCTCATTGCTGATATCGACCCGCACAACGATTTGGTCGTCGAGGAGCAGTTCGGTCCGGCGCTGCCGATCATCAGATATACGAACCTCGATGAGGCAATCCAACTCGCCAACGAGTCGGACTTTGGGTTGGGCGCCTCGGTTTGGTCGGCAGACCGGGACGCCGCGAAGGAGGTCGCGGCCCGCTTGCGCGCCGGGACTGTCTGGATCAACTCGCACGGGGGCCTCCATCCCATGGTCCCGTTCGGCGGCGCGAAGCAGTCTGGATACGGCAGAGAATTCGGGGTAGAAGGCTTGAAAGCCGTCGCCGAGGCGCAGGTAATCAGCGGCTAAGCCGGCGCGGCCCATCGCCGCATACGGGCACTTTCGAGCTCTGGAGTTGTTATGCAAAATTACACATTCGGTAACGTGGCGCTTCAGTATCACCACCACGGTTATGTCACCGGGGATCCTCGGGTTCAGCCTGTGGGGCCCGCGGGCAAGAATCGGACGCAGGAGTTCCCGGACAGGACGGACGTCCTGATTGTCGGTGCCGGACCTGCGGGCGCGATCACCGCCGCTCAGCTTTCGCATTTCGGCAGTATTCATACGCGAATCGTTGAAGCTCGGCCGACGCGGCTGGAGTTCGGTCACGCCGATGGCCTCCAACAGCGAACCAGTGAGACCTTTCAAGCTTTCGGCTTCGCCACCCAAGTCCGGCAGGAAGCGCTGCAGCTCACGGAAACGAGTTTCTGGCGGCCTTCTCCTACAGACGCAACTTCCATCCAACGCGTGGCTCTGACGACCGACGACGAATCCGGGATGAGCGAGTTTCCGCACTTGATCTTGAATCAGGCCCGGGTTATCGACTACTTCGCGGAGTATTCGCGCAACGGCCCCGCTCGGGTCGGCTTCGACTATGGGATCGAGTTCATTGACGCGCTGCGAGACGACGACCACGAATATCCGTTGGAGGTGACTCTTCGGCACACCGCGGGCGAGCATATCGGCCAAGTCTTCTCCGTGAGGACGAAGTATCTGGTGGGAGCCGATGGCGCCCGATCTCGGGTGAGGAAGGCAATCGGCGGCACCTTGTCCGGGAACGATGCGATGCACGCCTGGGGTGTGATGGACGTCCTGGCCGAAACCGATTTCCCCGACATTCGCAAGAAGTGCGCTATTCAGTCGAGTGACGGGGGCAACATCCTGCTGATTCCTCGTGAGGGCCAGTACCTCTTCCGTATGTACGTCGACCTCGGCGAGGTGAAGTCAGGTGCCGATCGCAACGTGCGGGACACGACGATCGAGCAGATCATCGATCGGGCGAACAAGATCGTGCATCCCTACGCGCTCGACGTGCGCCATGTCGCCTGGTACAGCGTGTATGAGGTAGCTCACCGGCTCACGGACCGTTTCGACGATGCGCAGTTGGTCGAGGGAGAACTCCGCGAGCCGCGAGTCTTCCTGATGGGAGACGCGTGCCACACGCACAGCGCGAAGGCCGGGCTCGGGATGAACGTGTCCATCCAGGACGGCTGGAACTTGGCATGGAAGCTCGGCTACGTTCTTGACGGGCGCAGCCCGGATACGCTCCTGCGTTCCTACTCTGATGAACGCCAGGAGATCGCACAGAACCTGATCGACTTTGACAAGATCTGGTCGACCATGATGGCGAAACGGCCGGAGGAGTTCGCTTCGGCCACGGAGCTCGAGGACTTCTACGTCAATGCGAACGAGTTCCCCGCCGGTTTCATGACCCAGTATCACAGCCCTACCCTGACAGGGGCTACCGCGCATCAAGAGCTGGCGAGCGGCTACCCGATCGGCAAGAGGTTCAAGTCGGCCCCGACCGTCCGCGTGGCCGACGCGACGCCCGTGCACATCGGCCACCACCACAGGGCGGACGGCAAGTACCGGATCTACGTCTTCGCCGACGCGGAGAGAGTGGAACTGACGCGGTGGTCGAAGTGGATGTCCACTTCTGATCGGTCACCTCTAAGGCTGTTCGACGCCGCTGAAGCGGACGTCGATAGCACCTTCGACATCAAGGTGATCTATCAGCAGCCGCATCGCGAGGTGGACATCAGCGAGGTCCCGAAAGTGTTCCTTCCCCCGTCAGGGCCATTTCAACTGACCGACTACGAAAAGGTCTACGCGACGTTCCCTGAAGACGACATCTTCGAACTCCGCGGTGTGAGCCGTGAGGGCGCAGTGGTGGTCGTGCGGCCCGATCAATACGTGGCTCACATTCTGCCGCTATCGGCGCCTGACGAACTGTCGGAGTTCCTTGCTGGTTTTCTGCGGGACCGAACCGCGTAGGCCTGCCCCGACCGGGTCCGGCGGAGCGGTCTTCCCTGCGGATCAAGCGATGGTCGCCCCTCGGCAAGCAGGCTGCCTGTCGAGGCGATAGCGTGCCGACGTCGGCACCTCTGAGAACTGCGAGGGAGCAGCTATGAGATTCCAGCCCACACCCCGGCGGGGCTTGGACCCCGTGCGATGACGCCTGACTCGGCGGGCGGGAGTGACACCCGTTCGGATCTCGAGGCGAATAGCCTCTTCACCAGTCGCCAAGTTCTGTTCCCTCGGGCTAATGAGGTCGAGCTGATCTCGGTCCCGGCGCCTCCGCCCGGGGACGGTGAGTTGCTGGTCCGGGTGAAGCGGGTCGGCATCTGCGCAACGGACCTGCACCTTCTCGAAGGTCACTTGGGCGATCCGTTCCCCCTGGTGCCGGGCCACGAATTCGTGGGTGAGGTGGCCGCGGTCGGCCCAGGATCGGGCCCTGCGGGCGAGTTTGCCGTCGGAGATCGAGTCTCCGTCGAGATGCTGCTTCCCTGCCGTTCTTGTGCGCGTTGCCGAGAGGGTCGCTACAACCTGTGCGACCGAGATGATCCTGGCAGTGGACTGCCCCGCGGCGGCGAATACGGAATCAACATTCCCCAGACCATCTACCCTGGACTATGGGGTGGCTACTCGGAATACCTCATCGTTCCGCCCGAGGCGATCGTGCACAGGATCCCGTCCACCATTCCCTGGGATACTGCGGCGCTCATCGAGCCGCTTGCGGTGGCGTTCCATGCTGTAGGGCGAGGACGGATCGGCCCAGGCGATCGTGTTGTCATAATCGGCCCTGGGCCGGTTGGACTGTTGGCTGCCGCGGCCGCCTCGCTATCCGGCGCCTCACGAATCGTCATGGTCGGGACGCGCCCCAGCCGGCTATCCATCGCCCGGAGGTTCGGTGCGGACGCGACCGTCGACTCGCGATCCGTGGACGATCCCGACTCAGAGGTGCGCGCACTTCTCGGCGGCCAAGCCGACGTGGTCATTGAGACCGCGGGGGTAACCACCGCTCAAGAGCAGGCGGTGCGCCTGGTGCGCCGAGGCGGACGTGTAGTCCTGGCGGGAGCCTGTGGGGCAGGAGCTCGAGTGTCATTCGGCGCCGACGGGCAGCTTCTCACCCGGGAAATCGACGTGCTCCCGTCGTTCCTGTCTGCTGGCGGGTATGACCCGCCATCGCTGCGCTCGAGCGAGGGGCTTTCCCATTCGGCGAACTCGTCTCCCACAACTTCCCCTTAGATCAGGTTGTCGCCGCGCTGGAGTTGGTGCGCAATAAGGATGACGACGTTCTCAAAGCGATCCTCGTCCCGTCGTGAGACGCGGACTGAACGGAAAGGAAGCACCATGACGGATGAAAAGGTCGCGGAGTTGTCGCTGAACGATGCTCCAGCTGATGAGTGGCGGACGTACGACGAGTTCGCGGCGGGTATCGACACCTACCGGTTGCCGAACGTCGACCTCAGCGATACCGAGATCTCCTTGGAATTTGCCGACGGCCCGCGGCTCGAGCTGCGGTTCATCGATTCCGAGTCGGTGACCTGGTCCGCCGACGGCATCTTCGTGGCCGATGCGGTGACCGATCCGTACGACGCTGTCCAAGTGCGGTCGGACGTCGTGTTCCTGAACCTCCCGTTCATCAGTCGCGAGCGCGAATCCTTGACGATCGTCTGGTCGACGACGACCGGCCGAGCTCTGGCTGCGCACTCGACGATTCAGCCAGAGAGCGTGGAGGACGTCCCTCAGGTCAGTCAGAAATTCTGGAGTGGCGTCGTGGCGGGAATGGATGTCATTGGGGAGGCGCCCGCCCTTTCCCGAGACCTGATCGGCAAGCGGAATGTGTACCGCTACAGCCCCAACCACCTTTATGAGCACACATACATGTCGACGCAGCGTTATATGTGGCAGTGCCTGCAAGGCGTTCAGCGCGGTCACGGTGACGTCGATATGTCCACGGTCTGGAAGTTCGACGACGGCCTATACCTCTTCTGCTTCCGCGAGTTCAAGATAGCCGTGGCGAGCGTGTGGCTGCACGATCTGAGCTACGCCTTGCACACGACGGGCATCTTCCTGGGGCTGAACGGCCAGGGGAAATCCGAACACTCGCGAGCGGGCGGTCACATCTATCCCCTGGGGTCCATCGATTACCCCGACGTCCAGCCGGTCTGATCTGACCGATAGTCGCTTACCGAAAAGAGCTATGCCATGTCGATTAACGGTGAAATCATTGAGCGCCATTACGCGGCGGCCGATCGTGGCGACCTTGAAGGGATGCTGGAGCCGCTGGCCGACGACATCGTCTGGACCGAGGCAGCAGGATTTCCCCTCGCCGGAACGTACATCGGCCCGGCCGCCGTCGCGGAGAATGTCTTCGCAGCCCTCCAACGGGAGTGGGAGGGGTTCAGCCTGGCGATCGATGAAGTGATCGACGCCGGCGAACGGGTGGTGGGTGTCGGCACGTATACAGCGACGAGCCGACGCACCGGCAAGTCGTTCCAGGCACGGGTTGCTCACATCTGGCGGGTAGAGAACGGCAAGGCGGTGCAATTGGAGCAGATCACCGATACCGCGGCGGTGGCAGCTGCCGACCAGTGATTCAGCTGAGTGGCCATGGGGCCTCGGAGCGATCGGCGAGGCTCGTCACTGGCCTCGCGAAATGAATTCTGGGTCCGTGCACGCTCGGTCAAGCGATCTTCCTCTTGGAACAACCTCATCTCGGCGGGCTTGGATGATGCTTGGACGATGAGGCCCACTTGGGTGAGCGTCATCGTGTCTGCACCATTCCACGCAACTACGCAGTACAAAGGAGTACTCAGCATGAAGAGAGATAGTTTGAAGGGCGCAATAGCCCTGGTCGCCGTCGGACTGGTGGCGGTGAGCCTGTCGGGGTGCGTGTCAGGGAGCGCTGGCGGGGGCGAGGCTCAGGGCAGCACTGAGAAGTCAGAGCTCCAATGCGGACTTGCCAACCAAGAGGTCGCATCTGGCGATCCCATTGAGGTCGGCGCTATTGCGAGTGCGTCGGGTGGGGTCGACTTCTCCTCCTCGCCCGTTGCGGCACAGGCCTACTTCGACTGCATCAACGACAACGGCGGCATCAACGGCCGCCCGATCAATTACAACTGGCAGGACGACGACTCGATCCCACCAAGACTGCGCAACTGGCGGCAGGCTTCGCGGCGGATGAGAGCATCGTGGGTCTCGTGGCAGACGCGACCTTCATCGGTTGTGACGTCGCGAACGCGGAATACGTCAAGGCCAACCTCTACTCGATCACAGCTGTCGGCGTTCCGCAGGCGTGCTACCAGTCAAGCAACATCGCCTCGGTCATCGGCGGCCCCCGCATCAGCGCGATTGGGCTTCTGGAGTACCTCGACGAGAATGGCCTTGCTGACCGCGTCTTCCAGGTCGGCTTCAACACTCAGGGCAACGGCGACTGGGTCGCCGCCGGGATCGATGCATACGCCCAGGAGCACGGCATCAACATCGTAGGGTCCGAGCTGAGCGATCCGTCCGAGACCAACTGGCTCCCGCTGCTGGAGAAAATCAAGGCGGCCGACCCGACCGCGGTCATCATCGTCGATCCGGCGCCCACGACAGCCGCCATCCTTGCTGCCGCCGAGGCGCAGGACATGAAGGGCGATATTCAGTGGACCTGCACCGCGTCGTGCTACGACTCGCAGTTCGGTGACCAGATCGGGCCCTATTGGGAAGGATTCGTGTCGAATTCTGACCTTGCGCTCCTCGACAGTGAGGGCGAGGACAACGAGCTGTGGAAGTCGGTCATGGATGCATACGCGCCCACGAGCGCGCCGCGTGACACCTTCAGCCAGGCTGGATTCCTTGCGGCGAAGATGTTCACTGACACCTTGATCGCCATGGAGGGCGACATCGACCGCGACAGCGTCTCCGAAGCTGTGCTGGCGATCAAGGACTACAAGTCCGACTTGCTCTGCTACCCGTGGTACTACGGCGAAGCGGATGCGCATCAGCCCAACCACGCCATGGCCCCAGCCAAGATCGAGAATGGTGTCTACGTCAAGGCGGGCGAATGCAGCAACGTCGATGACTCCGAACTGGACCCGATTCTCGAGAAGGCGAAGTCAGAAGGGCTCGTCGGCTAAGGCCGGCGGAGCGAGAGAGCCCTCAATTATGTTGCCATTCGTCATTGCTGGTCTGGTCCTTGGGTCGCTGTATGCCCTGAGCGGTGTGGGGATGCTGGTCCTCTTTCGCACCACGGGCGTGCTCAACTTCGGCTACGGCGCCCTCGGTGGGCTGTCGGCGATGGTGGCCTGGCAACTCGCGGAACTCGACATGCAGCCCGTTCTGGCCTACATCATCGGGATCTCCGTGGCGACGGCTCTCTCGCTCCTCTTCGGGTTCCTGGCGGGCCCGTTCCTTGCCACCGTGCAAACCCTCACGAAGGCCACTGCGACCCTCGGGCTCGCATTGGTTCTTCTGGGGATCATGCTCTTCGTGTGGAATGACAAAGCACGCATCCTCAGGCTCCCGACCGAATCGGTCGGGATGTACGTAGGCGGAACCCGAATCACCGCGACTCAGATCATCTGCCTCGCCCTGGCGGTGATCGTCGTGATCGGTACGTCCATCTACCTCCGCGTCAGCTCGGTCGGCACAGCCATGCGTGCGCTGGCTACAGATCGCGAGCTGTCGTCGATGCTGGGCGTGAAGGTCCGCCGGGTGGAGCTGCTCGCCTGGACGGCCTCGGAGCGCTTGCCGGGTTATCTGGATTACTGCTCGCCAGTCAGACGCGGCTCGAGCCAGCGTTCCTCACCTTCTTGATCATCCCTGTATTGGCGGCCGTGGTGGTGGGCCGGTTCCGCTCACTGCTCGGCACGCTCATCGGAAGTCTGGTGATCGGCGTGATACAGGCAGTCGCGTCCTCTTATCCCGCGACGTCGCCATTTGCGAACGCCACGCCATTCGTCGTGGCCACCATCGTCATCCTGTTCCTGCAACGGCGGAAGGTCGTCACCATCGAGGTCGCACGATGAGCACTTCACCCGACCTGCAGTCCTCCCTGAGCCCGACGAATTCGAGTTCACGGTGGACAGCCCGACTTTTCAGTCCGCGCAACATCGCCGTCTTCGTGATCTTGATTGCGCTATTAGTGTGCGGCCCCATAGTCCTCGGAACGTACTGGACCCGAATCTTCACTGTCTCAGCCATCTTCGCGATCGCAGCGGCTGGGATTGCCTTGCTCTACGGCCGGCTCGGCCTCGTGTCGCTCTTCCAGGTTGCCCTGATTGGCGTCGGAGGTTGGATCACTCTGCGGGTCGGGCACGCGACAAGCCTCCCGTTCGAGGTGCTGCTGGTCATCGCCGCTATCGGGACCGGCTTGATCGGCGTGCTCGTCGGCCTGCCAGCGCTGCGGTTGTCCGGGATCAACCTCGCAATCGTCACATTGATGGTCGCAGGCGCCTTTGAGGTGCTCTTCAACCTGACGGGATTCCCCAACGGAGGCGCCGATTTTCTCGGCCGGGCTCAGGGGGGCGTGCTGCAGAGTCCACTCGCGCGACCTGCGATCGCCCAGACGGACGATGGCTACTTCCGCTACGTCCTCGTCGTAGCGATCATCATGTTCGTGATCATCGGCGTCCACCTGTCAAGTCGACCAGGCCGCGCATGGGCAGCCATCCGTCAGAGCGAGGCCGGCGCGATCGCCGCGGGGATCGGCACCGTGCAGTACCGGCTGTGGGCCCTGGCGGTCGTCTCGGCAACTACCGGGGTGGCCGGAGGCTTACTGGCTGGCAACGCGGGGCTCCTCGATCCGATTTCGTTCAAGGCGTCTCAATCGATCCTGCTCTTTGCGACCGTTCTCATCGGCGGACCGTTTTCCCTTCTGGGCGCCGTAATCGCTGGGTTCTTCTCCAGGGCCTCCCGCCACTGCTGAACGCCTGGGGGGTAGATGGCAACCTCATCTTCGTCATCCTGGGACTTGGCATGATTCTGACGATCACCACCGCCCCGCGCGGAATCGCCGGTCAGTTGCAGAACCTGTTCGCGGCGATCCGGCGCCGGGTGACGAGACAGAAAGAGGACGAGACGCAATGAACGCTAGTTTCACTGACCTCGCTGTCGAAGACATCACGGTCACCTACGGAGGCGTCAAGCCGCTCAACGGGGTATCTCTGAGGTTCGACGGCGGCGTCTGCGGTTTGGTGGGACCGAACGGAGCGGGCAAGACGACGCTCTTCAATGTCCTCTCCGGGTTCGCAACGCCGTCAGCTGGATCAGTCAGAT
This sequence comes from uncultured Actinomycetota bacterium, assembly GCA_963740165.1. GTDB lineage: Bacteria > Actinomycetota > Actinomycetes > Actinomycetales > Microbacteriaceae > Microbacterium. Next base: position 207,778 of record CAVUDC010000003.1, read on the forward strand.
TCGCGGGTATCGACCTGCTTGCCATGTCACCGGCGAAAAGAGCCCGTTGGGGGCTCCGCCGCACCTTCCAGCAGGAGCAAGTCATTCATGATCTGAGCGCCTGGGACAACGTGCTGCTTGCTGCCGAACAGACACATGGAAATCGTGCCGACGTTCAGGCCGCCGTGGAGTTCGTCGGGCTCGAGGGTCTCGATCGACCGGGATCAGCACTCTCTATGCTCGAGCGTCGCTTGGTGGAGCTCGCCAAATGTGTCACAGGATCTCCAAAGTTGGTGGTTCTCGACGAACCGGCAGCGGGGCTCGACGCCTCGGAGACCGAACGGTTGACGGCTCTCATCCAGCGCATACCAGGTGCCTTCGGCGTGCTGGTCATCCTCGTCGATCATGACATGGACCTGGTGTCGACTGTGTGCGGCACAACGGCGGTGCTGGACTTCGGCAAGTTGGTCGCGCTAGGCCCGACGGCTCAGGTGCTGGCTTCACCCGAGGTCCGGAAGGCCTATCTGGGAACCGCTGACATCGAGGAGAGCGAATGAACGACGCCGCCCCGTCCCTGGTGATCTCAGGTCTCACCATCGAGCGCGGAGGCAGAAAGGTCGTTCATGGCGTGGACATCGTCGCGCGACCCGGCGAGATCACCGCGCTGCTCGGACCGAACGGTGCAGGAAAGTCGTCACTGGTGCTTGCTTTAGCCGGGACGTTGCCTGCCAGGTCGGGATCGGTGACCTTGAACGGCGAAGTGGTCTCCGGAAGAACCCGACCGCGGTGCGCGCAGCAGGCTTGGCAACGGTTCCCGAAGGCCACCGTGTGCTGAAGGACATGTCGGTAACCGACAATCTTCGGGTCGCCTCGTTGCTGATGCCCGCGCGGGAGCGTCCCGCCGCGATTGATCGGGTGCATGAATTATTCGAGGAGCTGGGTCCCCTCGGGAACCGGATGGCCGGAGCGCTTTCGGGCGGCCAACAACAAATGCTGGCCATTGGGCAGGCGCTTGTCGTTCAGCCGAGGTATCTCGTCATCGACGAGATGTCCCTAGGACTTGCGCCTATCATCGTCCGTCGTCTCGTGCCGGCGCTCAAGCAGATCGCCGCCGCAGGCGTCGGTGTGATCCTCATCGAGCAGTTCACCCAGCTTGCACTCGACCTCGCGACGAACGCCTACGCGATGGCGCAGGGGCATATCGTCGTGAACGCGACAGCGGCAGAGCTGAAAGCCGCGCCCGAACGCCTAGAGCAGGCGTATCGCCTTGCGTGAAGCTGACCCCCGGAGACGCGTTTGACAATCGGCGGCGGATGAGCGGGCTTGCTGGACACCTGCGAATGGCGTTGCTCTGCCACAGTGAAGATACGTCTGCGAGATCGTGTCGGGAGCGAGGGCCCCGACCCTCGGACCGGTGGTGACGGTCGCGTGGGCGCAGCTGCCGCGGGCGGTTGAGATAGAGAGACTGGGAGTCCGAAGCACTACGAGGTTCGTGAGGGTGTCGGCGACGCTCGAAATCGACTCCGGTGAACGTCGAGACGAAGTGCTGGCGGGTCCATTCCCGTCGCAGGCGGTGCAGGAGAGGTCAGAGGGCGCCGAACGGGTAGCAGTTCTCCATCGCCTCGACGATTGATCGCACTCGTTTGTGACCCGCGCTCAGCGGTGTACCCCACTATGAACGCCGTTGGGGACTCTGCCCGTGGGAACGTCGTGAGAAAGATTGACGAAAGATCAGGCCCGATGGGGTGGGCGTCTGAAAGGTCGAGATCCGCCGAGCGACAGCGAAGTGCGCCCGTTGCGCACCGTTGAAAGGTGATCCTGTATGGGTTCAAATCCCACCGTCACCGCCATTTTGAGCCCCGTTTCAGTTGATTTCGATCAGCTGGGACGGGGCTCGTTTTCGTTCGTTGCGGTTCAGTTGTGGGCGCGGCTTGGTCAGGGTCTTCTTCGCCGCGTGGGCTGGCCAAGTGAACCGGAGCCAACCGCGTTGAGCCGAGCCGAACGCGATTGAGCATGGCGCCGAAGTCGCGCGTGCCCACGGTTTACCCACAGAATCTCGCGTGGGCGAAACGCCCACCGTAGTTCGGTGTGCCCAGCGCTGAGCGTGACGGGACGCTTGTTACGCCTTCCCGACATCGACGATCCGATCCCGCCTGCTGCCGGCCACTAAGACTCGCTTCGCCGTTGCACCGGCTCTCTTGAATGACCACGGTCAGCTATGTCGGTGGCTCGCTATATCTTCACCTCTGGGAGTGAGCGTGCTCGACGTCTGTCGGCACCGCTGATCGCTCCCCGGTGACAAAGGAGCTGCTTATGTTGAGCGAGACGACGTTCGACTTCTTGCGGGCATTGAGAGAGAACAACTCGAAAGAGTGGATGGACGGCCACCGAGATGAGTACCAAGCAGCGAGAAGTGACGTTATTGAACCCTGATCCACCGATGAAAGGGGTGTGGGGGCGGCGTGTTAATGCCGAAATGTCCTTCTGACGCGGGAAAATACTGGTGATTGAAGCCGTATTGACCCTGGCCGGAAGGACATCTCGTAGGTGAAAGCATCTCACAGGATCACGCCGGTGTTCGATGACCCGAATCTGGTGTCGCATGCCGGCTTGCTGCCGGTGCTCGCACTGGCCGAACGGGCCGGGCTGTCCGAGCTGCTGGCTGAGCACTGGACGGTGCCCTCGCCGAACCGGGTGATCAAGGCGCGGACCGTGATCGGCGGGATGCTGGCCGGGGCGGACAGCATCGACGATCTGAACGTGCTGCGCGCCGGGTCGATGGCCCGGCTGATCGGGCAGGTGCGGGCACCATCGACGATGGGCACCTTCCTGCGGAACTTCACCCACGGCCACGTCCTCCAGCTCGCCGCGGTGAACCGGCGGCTGCTGACCTCGCTGGCCGCCCTGGTCCCGGGGCTGGTCGGGTCGGGCGGGCCGGTGCTGGTGGACATGGACGACACCATCCGCGAGTTGCACGGGTATCAGCAGCAGGGCGCCGCGTTCGGGTACTCCAAGGTGAAGGGCCTGAACGCCCTCGCGGTCACGATCTCCACCGATTCCAGCGCACCGGTGGTCGGGGAGTTCTCACTGCGCCGCGGGAACGTCAAAAGCGGCGACAACGCCGCCTGGCACCTCGCCCGAGCGCTGGGCACCGTCGAATCTGTCGCACCGGGACGGGACGTGCTGGTCCGCGGCGATTCGGCGTTCTGCACGTTCGAGAACGTGCAGCAGACGATCCGCTCGGGAGCATGGTTCTCGTTCACGATCCCGCACTGGCCGACCGTGACCCGCGCGATCGCAAGCATCGCCGAGGACGCGTGGATACCGATCAGCTACCCGCACGCGATCCCGGACCCCGACACCGGAGAACTGATCAGCGACGCCGAAGTCGCCGAAGTCTCGTTCACCGCGTTCACCTCACGCCGCAAGGACGAGCAGGTCACCTGCCGGCTGATCGTCCGCCGCGTGAAACGGCTGAACCAGCACGCCCGGCATGGGCAGGACACCCTGTTCGACACCTGGCGGTATCACGCGTTCATCACCAACAGCACCCTGACCGCGGTCGACGCCGACGCCCGTCACCGCGGCCACGCGATCATCGAGCAGGTCATCGCCGAACTCAAAAACGGACCCCTCGCCCACCTGCCCTCCGGGAGCTTCCCCGCCAACGCGGCATGGCTCGGCTTCGCCGTCCTCGCGTTCAACATCTCCCGAGCCGCCGCCCACGCCGCCGGCACCAGCACCGCACGGATGAGCACCATCCTGCGAACCCTCACCGCGGTGCCCGGCAGGGTCGCATCCACCGGCAGGCGTCTGATCCTGCACCTCCCCAAGCGATGGCCCTGGCAGCAGGCATGGGCTCGGCTCTGGGAACTCGCGACGGGGACCTCCCCACCCGCGAACGCCTCCGCCTGACAACCCCAGCCCACCACGGGCGCGACCGGAACCCAAGTGGAACGAACGGGATCACGAGGCCCGCCACTCACACACGCCCCACGGCCACCAGCAGGCCAGGAATCCAGTCACACGCCGATACTCCACCCAATCGGTGGATCAGGGTTGAATTTGCCGGCCTTCTCATCGACAAGGTGTCGTCCTTCGACCCGAGCATCGCCGCAGCATCGCCTCGGCCCGAAAAGAGCGTGACGCGCCTTGTCCGGGACATGAGGTTCGGCACAGGCAAACCGCCCTACAAGACCGACTATTACATCGTGATCGGCACGCAGGGTATCCAAGGTCCGGCGGCTAGCTATGCGGTCCATGTGGGTCCCGGCGAGTGCTTTGTCGGGGGTGGAGCGCCTAATCCTCGAGGAGATGAGCTTCGACGGTTTCGGCAGAGGATCTCGGAGGACTGGCCCAGGTTCTCTGCCATCATCAACTCGGACCAGTTCATGGAGCTATTTCCTCACGGGATCACATCGCAGTCAGGCTCGAGAACGCAACGGATACCGAGAGGCTTTGCCTCTGACGATCCGGCCGGCGACGTCCTGCGCGGTGACGGGTTCATCACCCGGGAACGGATCCCCGATACCCATCTCACTTCCGACCTGAGTCGTGCCACTTTTTCGTGATTTGGGGTTTTGGGGTCGGAGTTCGTTGATTTTCCGGGGGTGCTGGTGTCCGGGCGGGGCACTAATGGACGGCTTTTAGACTGCTCGGATGGGCTTGTTCGTGCGGAAGGTGCCAACTTCCTCGGGCGCGACGGCGGTGCAGATCGTGCGGAAGCACCGCGGCGTCCGCACGATCGTGGAACACATCGGCTCCGCGCATGACGACGCTCAGCTCGCCGTGCTGGTGCAGATCGCGAAGGACCGGATTCAGGCCGGGCAGCTCGCGTTCGATCTGGACGCGCTGGGCCCGGCGTCGCCGGTGACGGCGGCGCCGATCGTGACAGGCAGTTCCTCGCGTGTGCTTTGGGAGGTGCTCGAGGGTGCGTATGTTCGGCTCGGGTTCGACGTCGTGGGCGACGACACGTTCCGGAAACTCGTGCTCGCTCGGGTGGTGGAGCCGACGTCGAAAGCGGACACGATCCGTGTCCTCGGTGAGCTCGGCGTTCCGGCGGCATCGTTGCGGACGATCTGGCGGACCCTGGCCCGTTGTGTTGAGCAGGACTGGCGTGACCAGGTCTCCCGCGCCGCTTACGCTCACGCCACGAAGGCGGGGGAACTGTCCCTGGTGCTCTACGACGTCACGACCCTGTATTTCGAAGCCGAAGACGAGGACGATCTCCGCAAGGTCGGGATGAGCAAAGAACGCCGCGTGGACCCGCAGATCGTCGTCGGGCTGCTGGTCACCCCCGGCGGGTTCCCGTTGGAGGTCCACGCGTTCACCGGCAACACCGGCGAAACGACCACCCTCCTCCCGGTGTTGCGGTCCTTCCAAGACCGCCACGGTGTCAAAGACATCGTCGTGGTTGCCGATGCGGGGATGCTCTCCGCCTCGAATCTGAACGCGCTCGAAGATGCCGGGTTCTCGTTCATCGTCGGGTCCCGGATCAGTAAAGCCCCCGACGACCTCATCGAACACTTCACCATCGGGACCGCTCTCCACGACGGGGAAACCCTCGAATCGAAACGGATCATGGGGGTCGGGCCGAACGCGCGTGAGCGGCGGATCGTCTACCACTACTCAGCGAAACGCGACCGGCGGGATAACCACACGTTGGACAAGCAGGTCGAGCGCGCGCAGAAGGTCGTTGACGGAACCAGGCCGGTGAAGAAGGACCGGTTCGTGAAACTCACCGGCAGCAGCCGAGACATCGACCAGACCCTGGTGGATCGGGCCCGGCAAGTCGCTGGCTTGAAGGGCTACGTCAGCAACATCCCCGCGATCCGGCTCGACGGGCGCGAGGTCGTGGCCGCGTATCACGAGCTGTTCCAGGTCGAACGATCGTTCCGGATGGCGAAAACTGACCTCCAAGCCAGGCCGATGTTCCACCATCAGCACGACTCGATCCAAGCCCACCTCACGATCGTGTTCACCGCCCTCGCCATCTCACGCCACCTGCAAGACACCACAGGGGTCAGCATCCGTCGACTCGTCCGCACCCTCCGGCCCCTCCGAGACGTCACCATCCGCATCGCCGGGAACGACATCACCGCAACAACACCGCCCGGACCCGACGCCGCGGCGATCCTCGACACGATCGCCGCCGACACAGGGCACTAAAGTGGCACGAGTCAGGCCATAGGTTTCGTCGGAATCGCCGTAGAAGAACGCGACTTTCTGCTCAATGTGCACCCGCCGAAGCGACGCACGCGACGGGACCCGTCCGGCCCAGGCGTAGTAACCGGACCGGGACACCTCGAGGAGACGGACCATACGGGTGATAGTGAAGTTGGTCTTCTCCGCCAGCATCAGTTCGAACGCTTGCCGTTCGTATCCGACGCTTCCTGGGCGAAGAAGATGGACGCTTTTTTCAGGAACGCCCGATCCAGTTTCAGATCCGCGTTCTCCTTGCGCAGCCGCATCAACTCAGCCCGCTCAGACTCCGTCACCTCGGCCTGCCCGGTCTCGCTACGCGCCTTGAACGCGCCCACCCCACCGGCCCAGCGTGGCCTCGTTGATCCCGAGCTCGCGAGCCACGGTCGCGACCGCTCTACCAGTCGTTAAAACCAGCTTCACAGCCTCGTCTTTGTACTCAGGAGTGAACTCCCGACGTGATCTTGCCATAGCGAACATTCTCTCTTGTGAGGTGTCCACTCCCCGGGGTCAAGGCCACCCTGGCACCACAGCACCCGAGTTCCTTCCCATCCCCCGGACAGCTCATGACACTTCTTCTCTCGTCGCGCAGACTGTCGCCGCGCTATGAAGATCTTCGCCCGATCGCCCGAGCCGAATCCGCTCGGGGCGAGCACTCTCTCACCGCGAGACACCTTCGCGGCTCGTGTTGGCTTGAAGGAGATACGGTCGAGGGGTGGAGGGCGGTGTTCGATTGGCGGCGGCAAGGGAGCGTGTTCGTCGGCTGGAACGTGAGCTCGCATCCGCGCGTCGAGATCTCGCGGAGATCGAGCAGGAGGGCACCGCGCAGACCGAGGCTGCAGCGCGTTCCCTTCCCCGGGACGTTTCGGAGCATGCGCCTGCTGTGACAGCAGAATCCTCACCTGAACAGAAGCTTGCCTTGTTTCGAGCTCGATTCGCCGGTCGAGCTGACGCCTACGCGCTGCCGTGGGTGAGTCGGCGCACCGGCAGGAAGGGCTGGAGCCCGGCGGTGCGGGGCGGTTTCTTCACCGATGCGACAGCCGATGTCGATTTGCTTCCATTGACGGATGCGGTTCTCGAGCAGCACCTGCGGGGCGGGCGGACAGGTGATCGTGTGTTTCATGTCGGCGTGTACCCGCTCCTTCAAGACGACCAGTGTCGATTTCTCGCGTGCGACTTCGATGATGGTGACTGGCGGCTGGATGCCCGGGCTTACGCGGCCGCGTGCCGAAAGGCGGACATCAGTGCCCTCGCCGAGATCTCTCGTTCGGGGGCGGGAGCGCACGTCTGGACCTTCTTCGAGGAGGCGGTGCCAGCCGCTGCCGCGCGGGCGATGGGCGCGGCCATGCTGCGCGCCGCGATGGCGGAGCGGGCGTCAATGCCGATGTCGAGCTACGACCGGTTCTTCCCGTCCCAGGACACTCTTCCGGTGCGGTCTCCGGGACGTCTCCGTCTCGGCAACCTGATCGCACTTCCGCTTCACGGTGACTCGCGGCGACACGGAACAACAGTGTTTGCCGACCCCGAGACGTGGGAGCCGTTCGAGGATCAGTTCGCAGCCCTTGATGCGGTCAGCGTCGTCGGGTCCAAGCGCGTAGACGAGTTCGCGAACACTTCGAACCGATTGCCCGCCGGCCCCCGAGAGTCTCTAGCGGTGAGGCCCCGCCGGGCTGCGATCAAAGCGGAGGCCGCTCATGTCGCAGGGCGACGAATAGTCGTTCAGCGCGACGCGGTCGTGCGAGTCCCTACGGAGGGGCTTCCCGGCTCGGTGGTGACCGAACTCAAGCACGCGGCATCGGTCTCCAACCCTGAGTTCTACCGTCGGCAGGCGCAGCGATTCAGCACGTTCGGTATTCCGCGCCTTGTCACGTGCTTTGAGCATGATGAGGGTGAACTCCGTCTGCCGCGCGGCCTGCTCGATGAGACAATCAGCGTGTTGGCGGACGCAGGCTTCACTGTTGAGTTGTCGATCGACATCGCCGCCCCGGCCTCGATCGATGTGACGTTCACGGGCGAACTGCGCGATGAGCAGCGGGACGCGGTCAAGGCCCTGTTGGGTCAGGACACGGGAGTGCTGGTCGCCCCGCCAGGGTCGGGCAAGACCGTGATCGCATGTGCGCTGATAGCTCAACGTGCGACACCGACAGCAATACTCGTCAACCGGGCCGAACTCCTCCAGCAATGGCGAACCCGACTGACTCAGTTTCTCTCCATAACAGACAAGGAGATCGGGCAATTGGGTGGTGGTCGCCGGAAGCGTCGGGGGGTTGTCGACCTGATCATGATGCAGTCGATCGCGCACCGCAGCGGGGACCCAACGCTGCTTGAGGAGTATGGGCAGATCATTGTCGACGAATGTCATGCGGTAGCAGCTCCTGCTGTCGAGGCTGCAATTCGTACGGTGAGTGTGCGGCAGTGGGTAGGCCTCACAGCGACTCCGTATCGCGCCGATCAGATGGACGGGCTCATCACGATGCAGTGTGGCCCGATCCGGCACAACATCTCGGCAGCGCCCGCGCGGGCGCGCAGCTTTCTGGTGCATGAGACTGCGTTCACCACCGAAGAGTCAGGAGCGGACGGACCATCGATTCAAGCGATCTACTCAGAACTCGCGATCGACCAGGTCCGCAACGCGCTGATCGTCGAGCAGGTTGCACGCGCAGCCGAGAGTGGCAGCCGTTCTTTGGTGCTCACCAACCGGCTCGGCCATCTCGACATGCTGGTGGAAGGGATCGCTTCGCGCGTCGATGTCCCAGTGCTGTCTCTGCACGGTCGACTCAGCGCCCCGGACCGCCGCGCACTGCGGGACCGGCTCGCATCCTTCGATGCCGCGCGTGCACCTTTCGTGCTTGTCGCGATCGACAAGGTCGCCGGTGAGGGGATCGACCTGCCATCCCTGAACGCCTTGTTCCTCGCGGTGCCTGTCTCCTTCAAGGGGCGCATCATTCAGCAGGTCGGTCGGGTCACGCGTAGTGTCGATGCGGATGCCGTTGCGGTCGTTCACGACTTCCGCGACTCCGCCGTACCGATCCTGGAGCGGATGCACAGTCGACGGCGACGCGTGATGGCGAAAGAGGGCTTCTCGATCATGCACGATTCACGCTGAGACCAAAAGCACGCTCCCTTCCCGTTTGCCACATTGGCGTCTTCGGGTCCGTCACCGGGGATCGCTTCGACGACTCTTGGAGTGATGTGCTTCTGCTCGCCGACTTCGAGCGGGACGTCGCGGACCTCGTCGACGCATACTTCGGACTGAAAGAAGACCTTGAAGTCGTGTTCAGTCGCAGAGTCGATCTGGTGATGGCCGATGCCGTCCCCAACGCCTACTTCCAAGGGGGCGCTCACGACCGCCGAGGAGCTGTGTGCAGCCTGAGTAGGCCGCCTTTCTTTGGGACGTGCGTGGCGCGGCCGCCCGTCGGCGGGTGACGGCGGCGGATTCGCGTGGGACACTGTGTTCATGGCTCCCACGACTTCGCGCCTTGACCGGATCAGTGTTGATCCGGAGGTTGTGCACGGCAAGCCGGTCATCCGCGGCACGCGAGTCACCGTACAGGTGATCCTTGAGCTTCTTGCGGCCGGAGAGACGATCGACGAGTTGCTCGGCGAGTACGACGAGCTGACCCGGGACGACGTGCTTGCGGCGCTCGAGTACGCAGCATCTGTTGCGGGCGGTACGAAGGTGCTCGCATTCGTCGCCTGAAAGACTCTCACCGATGAAGTTCCTGGTCGATGCGCAACTGCCGCGCAGCCTCGCCGTGCACCTGGTCGATCTCGGGCACGACGCGATTCACGTCAAAGAACTGCCCGCCGGCAGTCGAACAACCGATTCTGTGATCACATCCACCGCGGACGCGCGCGGGCGTGTCGTGGTGACGAAGGACGCCGATTTTCGTCACACGCACGAGACCGGTGGTCATCCAGAGCGGCTGCTGCTGCTCGTCGTCGGCAATACTCGCAACCGGGAACTGCTGGACCAATTCTCCGCCCATCACGCGCAGGTGGTCGTCGCGTTCGAAGACGCAGATTTCGTCGAACTTGGCCGCGAGAGCCTTATCCTCCATCCTCGGCGAAAGCGCTGACCCATCGCTAGTCACGGTTTGTTTTCCGGGCAAACCCGTGAGAAAGAACGTGTCGCATCAAGTACCGCCCGGCACATCGACGAAAGGTCGACACCCGGGTGGATACGGGTGAGGAAGGCCCTGCACGGCGGGGAAAGGTCACAGCGGGGAAAGGTCACTGGATGTGAGTTCAAATCCCACCGTCCCCTCTTCGCCAGGCTGGTTGTGAGTCAGTTCACGTTCAGCGAGGGGAAGAGGGATGTCGATCAGTGCGGGGTTCACAGCGGATGAGATCCGCGAGTTCGTGCTCGAGTATCAGGCTTTGCCGCAGGGCCGGAAGGGCCCGCCTCGGCTCCGAATTAGCCGGGACAGAGATCCACCATAGTAGTGGTTTATCGGTGGCATTACTGTGGACATTCCGGTGTTGCGGACGTAGGGTGGAACCTCGAGAGCGACTGAGGCGGGACCCATCATGACTGTCAAGGCAGGCGTAAAGAGCGTCGAGACAACCATTGTGCGCAATAGTGCGTACCGTCGCGCTATTCAACTGGATGCGCGAGAGATTACCCGCCGCTTGAATGCTGCGTTGGGCGGGACTCTCGTGTCGGCGCTGGCTGCTTCGAAGGATACTAAGGCGTCGCACAAGTGGGCCAAGGAGGGCGGTCCGTCCCCGCGCCCGGAGGCCGTGAAGCGGCTCGTGTTTGCCTACGAGCAGTGGCAGAAGGTCGTGGAAGTAGAAGGGGAGCATGTCGCGCGTGTGTGGTTCATCGGCGCGAACCCGTGGCTCGACTATGACACCCCGGCGAATGCGATCCGCGAAGACAGGTTGAAGGACGTCGCGGTTGCAGCGCAGGCCCTGGTGGACGACTCGTTCAGCGGCTGATCGATGGGGTCGACCCGGCGAATCTGCCAGAAGACCGGCCTCGCGCTCGCGGCGAGCCCGGCCCAGGCTTTTCGCATTGCGTGCGAGTCCTATGGCCCGCTTGCGCCGCCTCTGCGGCACGCCGGCGAGGAGGACCCGTTGGCGTGAAGTCGGTATGACACTGTGGGTCGCACGATCTACGCCAGCGCCGACCGGCAGACGGCGTTCATGGAATTGCTTGCGCCCTATCGCACGATCGTGGATGAGAAGCGACGCGCGCTGCAACCCTTGGCCGATTTCATGGGACTGCCGCTCGACGAGCTTTGGCCCCAGATCGTCGGCGAATGGGAAGAGGCCGGCACGATGAAGGCGAGTTGGCTCCCTCGGGTCTTCCGGGAAGGTCGGGAGATCTATGGTCTGTCGTTCCCGCAAGGATGGTGGATCGACGTCACGGCGACCGAGACGATCTCTGCGCTGATCGACTATCTCGAGCCGCATGCGCTCACGGACGACTCGATGCTGACGATGTCGGATCTGACGGGGGACGACCGAGCGTTGACAACCGCCATCGCCGGGATCCTGCGAGATCGCGTGGAGCTCGACGATGGCACGTTGCCGTTGGGGATCCAGTTCTTCTCCAATCACGGACGCCCCGCCGATGGCACGGGGCTGTGCTGGGCGTACTGGTTGCGTAACGTCGACGCCGGCCTGGACGAACCGACGACCGTCCGCTCCACCGACGAGATCTCAGTGTCAGACCCCGCCTTCGACGCAGCCCTCAAGCTCTGCAGAATCAAGTCGAGGTAGCGGGGTAGAGCCGCCCTTGGATTCGATGCGACTATGTCGCTCGCGTAAGGTCGCTATCGCAAGGGGGGCAGGTCTCTTCGTTCGATTTCAGTGGCATTCCTGGCACCCGTGCCCACGGGCCCCTCCCGGTTCAGCTCGGCGTGGATCTTCCTCGCCCCGTAGACGCCCAAGTTCGCCTTGTGCGCGGTGCGGATATCCTCCACCAGCGCAGCGTCCCTGACCGCTCTCGCGGACGGTGGACGCGCCTTGGCGGCGTAGTACGTGCTCGGGGCGATCTGCAGCCCGCTCTCGCGGAGGACCGTGCAGATCGGCTCGACCCCGAACCGGTCGCGGTGCTCGTCGACATACTCGACGAGCACCGCTGTCGACACCTCGGTTACTTCAGCTTGCGGTCCAGCTCCGCCGCGGCGAAAAAAGCCGACGCGGTCTTCAGGATTTCGTTCGCCCGCCTCAGTTCCCGGTGCTCCCGCTCCAGCAGCGCGATCCGCTCCGAGTCCACCGTCGTGGTTCCCGGCGCCCCACCCGCATCGACCTCGGCCTGCCTGACCCATGGGCGCAACGCTTCCGGGTGGATACCGAGCTGGTCGGCGATCCGCTTGATCGCCCCGACCTTGCTCGCCGGGTCGCGGCGTGCGTCCAGCGCGAGCCGCGTCGCCCGATCCTTCAGTTCCTCACTGTACTTCCGTGGTGCTGCCATGACTCTCATCCTTCACAGGTTCGAGAGCCTCCATCAAACCCGGGGCGCTTCAATCCTCTCCCCCCTGTCGAGCAAGCAGGAGATCAGGGTCTCCGATCGCGCAACCATCTTCAACCTCATGATCGGGCTCGGCGGCTACACGATTTCGACGGGCATCATCAGCGATGACCTCGACCCCGAGATCATCGCCGTGCCGCTCCACGTCGAAGAACGCATCGAGATCGGCTGGATCGGACTTTCCGCGATACCCCTCACCGAGCAGGCACAGCGGTACCTCAATGAAGTGCGCGCCGTCGTCGCCGGCTTCGGGGTGGTGCTGCTCGGCTAGGGCTGAGCCGGATCGGTCACGAGCCCATGTCTTCGCGTGCTCAGGCCGCGCTCGAGGAGCAGCATGCGGCCTGAGCCAGCTGGATGCCTTCGAATCTATTTCGCGACAAGGGTGGTTTCGAAGTTGTACATGTCGGGTCGGTAGCAGTGGTGGCCGAACTCGATTGCTCGTCCGGAGTTGTCGAACGCGATGCGTTCCATGGTCAGCACCGGTCCGCCCCGGTCGATGTCGAGCAGTTCGCCCTCGTCTCTGAGGGCCCGACGTGCGCCGATCTTCTGCTTGGCGATGCGGATCGTCACTCCGCGCGCGCGGAGGATCTGATAGAGCCCACGCTGCTCGAGCTGTCCGGTGGTCACGTCGCTGAATTCGGTCGGGAGGAAGTTCTCGAGCACGGCCACGGGCACGGCATCCGTGCTGCGGAGGCGGCGCACGTACACGACCTCGGACCCGGCGGCGATGCCGAGGGCGGCGGCGACGCTATCTGACGCGGCAATGATCCCGTGATCCAGGACCCGTGTGCCGGGGTCGTGGTTTGCGCTCTGCAGATCTTCGTACAGGCTGGTCAGCTCGACCTGGCGAGTGACCTGCCCCTGGACGACCTGCGTGCCGATACCGCGTCGCCGCACGAGCAGGCCCTTGTCGACGAGGTCTTGGATGGCACGCCGCACCGTGGGTCGCGACAGGCCCAGTTTTTTGGCGATCGCGATCTCGTTCTCCAGGCGCGCGCCCGTGGGGATGGCGCCCGACGTGATCGCCGCTTCCAGCCGGCTCGAGACCTGGAAGTAGAGGGGCATGGGTCCCGTGCGATCCAGGTCTTCGAACAGCTCGTCAGGCCAGTAGGTCTCCTCGTTGGCCATGGAATCCTCTCGAGCGCTGATCGCGGCTGCTCATGTCCCGACAACCTTACCTAAGGCCCCCTTTGTTGTATCAACCGTTGCGCGCCGGGGTACATGTGCTATTGTTAGGACATAATCATCTGATGTGAAAGTGAGTTGTACAGCGGAGTATGACTGAGACGATTCTTTCCCCTGACGTCCTGGCGTTCGGCCGGCTCGGCGTGGACTTGTACCCGTTGCAAGACGGGGTCGGTCTTGAGCAGGTCGAGACGTTTGGCAAGTACCTCGGCGGCAGCGCCGCGAACGTATCGGTTGCCGCGGCCAGGCATGGTCGCCGTGTCCAGTTGGTGTCGCGAGTCGGCGATGACCCGTTCGGACGCTACCTTCTCGCCGAGCTCTCGCGCCTGGGCGTCGATCCCGGCGGCGTCGCGACAGATCCGTCGCTGAAGACCCCGATCACCTTTTGCGAGATCTTCCCTCCCGACGACTTCCCGCTCTACTTCTACCGCGAGCCCAAGGCGCCGGATCTCAACATCGATGCCGCTCAGCTCGACCTCGACGCCGTTCGCGGTGCGGGAGTCCTGTGGATGACCGTCACGGGCCTCAGCCAGGAGCCCAGCCGGGAAGCGCACCACGTCGCGCTCGAGGCGCGCGGCCGCGCGACGCACACCGTGCTCGACCTCGACTATCGGCCGATGTTCTGGCAGACGCCTCAGGATGCGTCGAATCAGATCGCCCCCGTTCTCGCCCAGGTCACGGTCGCCGTCGGCAATCGCGAAGAGTGCGATGTCGCGGTCGGCGAGACCGACCCGCATCGCGCCGCGGATGCTCTCCTCGAGCGAGGCATCGAGCTCGCGATCGTCAAGCAGGGCCCGAAGGGTGTGCTGGCAAAGACCTGCGACGAGAGCGTCGAGGTGCCTCCGTACTTCGTCGACGTCGTGAACGGGCTCGGCGCCGGTGACGCCTTCGGTGGTGCGCTCTGCCACGGCCTGCTCGAGGGGTGGGGGCTCGAGAGAATCCTGCGCTTCGCGAACATCGCCGGTGCACTCGTCGCGTCCCGCCGCGAGTGCTCGACCGCGATGCCGTACACGGATGAGATCGAGAAGATCCTCGAAAGGGGCGTGTGACATGACGATCACCCCACCGACCACAATCGATCTGGCCGCCCTTCGCGACCTCCGCGCCGAGCGCCCCGAAGCGATCAATGAGGCGCTCCATAAGCGCAGGCGTCGCGAGGTGCTCCGTGGCGATGGGCGACTGCTGATCGTGGCGGCCGACCACCCGGCCCGCGGCGCGCTCGCGGTCGGCGCCGACCCGCACGCGATGGCGGACCGCAATCAGCTGCTCGAGCGCCTCGCTATCGCCCTGAGTCGGCCGGGAGTCGATGGGGTCCTCGGCACCCCCGACATCATCGACGATCTCGCGGCTCTCGGGCTGCTGGACGACAAGATCATCGTGGGTTCTATGAACCGCGGAGGCCTGCGCGGGGCGGCATTCGAGATGGACGACCGCTTCACCGGCTACGACGTGCCGTCCATGGTCGCCTCGGGTATCGACTTCGCCAAGACGCTTCTGCGCGTAAACCTGGCCGACCCGGCAACGGCGCCGACGCTCGATGCCACCGCACGCGCTGTGACCGAGGCCGCGGCTGCTCGGCTCCCGATCATGCTCGAGCCGTTCATCAGCCTGTGGTCCGACGGGCGCATCATCAACGACCTGTCGACGGATGCCGTCATTCAGTCGATTGCGATCGCGTCCGGCCTCGGCGCGAGCAGCGCCTACACCTGGATGAAGCTGCCCGTGGTCGAGGACATGGAGCGGGTCATGGCGGCAACGACCATGCCGACCCTCCTCCTCGGAGGGGACTCGGGTGTGGACCCCGACGAGACATTCGCCTCGTGGGAGGACGCTCTCTCTCTCCCCGGCGTCCGCGGGCTCACCGTGGGACGCACCCTCCTCTACCCGCCCGATGGTGACGTGGCGGCCGCGGTCGACACCGCCGCTGGCCTCGTCCACCTCGACCTCTGACCCGCACAGAAGGAACCGTCATGAGCACAACCGACACCACCCCCGCCACGACCGACGACGCCATCGACCTCCGCGTCATCTCTCACTGGATCGACGGCGCCGAGCGACCCTCCACGAGTGGTCGGACCGCGCCCGTCTACAACCCGGCAACCGGGCGCCAGACGGCATCCGTCGCCCTCGCCGATGAGGCCGAGATCGCCGAGGCGCTGGCCTCTGCCGAGCGAGGGTACGCGCTCTGGAGCGGCTACTCGATCGCGAAGCGGCAGGCCGTGCTGTTCGCGTTCCGCGAGCTGCTCAACGCCCGCAAGCTCGAACTGGCCGAGATCATCACGAACGAGCACGGGAAGGTCGTCTCGGATGCGATGGGCGAGATCCTGCGCGGACAAGAGGTCGTCGAGCTCGCGACCGGCTTCCCGCACCTGATCAAGGGCGCCTTTACCGAGAACGCCTCCACCGGAATCGATGTCTACTCGCTCAAGCAGCCCCTCGGGGTCGTGGGCATCATCAGCCCCTTCAACTTCCCGGCCATGGTTCCGATGTGGTTCTTCCCCATCGCGATCGCGGCGGGCAACGCGGTCGTGCTCAAGCCCTCGGAGAAGGACCCGTCTGCGGCGCTCTGGCTCGCCCGGTTGTGGAAAGAGGCGGGTCTTCCCGACGGTGTCTTCACGGTTCTGCAGGGCGACAAGCTGGCCGTGGATGGGCTGCTGACAAGTCCCATCGTGCAGTCGATCTCGTTCGTCGGGTCGACCCCGATCGCGCAGTACATCTACGAAACCGCATCCCGCCACGGCAAGCGGGTGCAGGCGTTGGGCGGCGCGAAAAACCACATGCTGGTGCTGCCGGATGCCGACCTCGACCTGGTCGCCGACCAGGCGGTCAACGCCGGCTACGGCGCGGCGGGCGAGCGCTGCATGGCGATCTCGGTCGTGCTCGCGGTCGAGCCGGTTGCCGACGAGCTGATCGAGAAGATCACCGAGCGCATCGGACGCCTGCGCATCGGCGACGGGGCGGGCGGTGCCGATGGCGAGCCTGACATGGGTCCCCTCATCACCGATGTGCACCGCGAGAAGGTCTCGAGCTACGTCGATATTGCCGAGCAGGACGGCGCGAAGATCGTCGTGGATGGCCGAGGATTCTCCGTTGAGGGGCGCGAGGACGGCTTCTTCTTCGGGCCGACCCTGATCGATGACATTCCGACCAGCTCCCGGGCCTATCAGGAAGAGATCTTCGGCCCGGTGCTCTCGATCGTCCGCGTGCGGAGCTTCCAGGAGGGCCTCGACCTGATCAACTCGGGACAGTTCGGAAACGGGACGGCCATCTTCACCAACGACGGCGGCGCCGCGCGGCGGTTCCAGAACGAGGTGCACGTGGGGATGATCGGCATCAACGTGCCGATCCCCGTTCCGGTGGCGTACCACTCGTTCGGCGGCTGGAAGTCGTCGCTGTTCGGGGATGCAAAGGCCTATGGTGTGCACGGGTTCGACTTCTTCACCCGTGAGAAGGCGATCACGAGCCGGTGGCTCGACCCCGCGACGCGGCACCACTCCGAGCACAGCGGCATCAACCTCGGGTTCCCGCAGAACAACTGAACGCACCCGCGGCATCTGATCGCCGCCGATGACGAGAGCAGAGCATGAGCACCACCGACCAGCGCTGGTTCCACCGCCGAGGCGCGCTTGCGCGTGACGGCTGGGAGAGCGTCGTCGACGGTTCCACTCCGGGATGGCAGCACACGGGGCTGCGCGTTACGCATCTGACGCCGGGGGAGGAACTCACCTTGCCCGAAACGGGTGTGGAGCGGATCGTCGTCCCGTTATCGGGGTCGTTCACCGTGACGCACGCCGAGGCGGGCATAGCCACGACCACGGTGCTCGCGGGCAGGTCCTCGGTCTTCGACGGTCCCACAGACGTGCTGTATCTCTCTGCCGCCTCGACGGCGACGATCACCGGTGCGGGGCGCGTCGCCGTCGCGACGTCGCCCACCACCGATGTCCGGCCGAGTCGCCACATCACGGCGGCAGAGACTCCGCTCGAGTTGCGGGGGGCCGGTCGATCCAGCCGTCAGGTGCACAATTTCGGAACTCCGCAGGCCCTAGATGCGGCACGCCTCATCGTCTGCGAGGTCATCACCCCGGCCGAGAACTGGTCGTCCTACCCGCCGCACAAGCATGATGAGCATGTGCCCGGCCACGAGTCGCGGCTGGAAGAGATCTACTACTTCGAGGCCGCGACCATTGAAGGTTCGCAGGCCACGGATGCCGACGCCTTCGGCATGTTCAGCACGTACTCGTCGTCGGCGGGCGATATCGACATCAACGCGATGGTGCGAACCGGCGACATCGCGCTCGTGCCGTACGGGTATCACGGCCCCGCGGTGGCAGCTCCGGGCTACGACCTCTACTACCTGAACGTCATGGCGGGCCCTGACCCCGACCGTGCCTGGCTGATCAGCGATGATCCGGCCCACGCCTGGGTGCGCGACACCTGGACCGGGCAAGAGGTGGACCCCCGTCTGCCGTACACGAACGAGAAGTCCGACACGAACGAGAAGAAGGGCCACCACTGATGGCGGCGACGAAGCAGGCGACGAAACGGATGACGGTCAGCCAGGCGCTCATCGAGTTCTTGGCCCACCAGTGGACGGTGGATGGCGACATCCGGGAACGGACGATCCCCGGCGTGTTCGGCATCTTCGGTCACGGCAACGTCGCAGGGATCGGTCAGGCGCTTCGGCAGGCCAACGTCGATCAGCCCGATCTGATGCCGTACTACCAGGCCCGCAATGAGCAGGCGATGGTGCACCAATCCGTCGGCTACGCGCGGATGCATCGCCGTCGCGCGACCTTTGCGTCCGCGGCATCCGTCGGTCCCGGTGCGACCAATATGCTGACCGGTGCTGCCCTCGCCACGACCAACCGCCTGCCCGCCCTGCTGCTGCCGAGCGACACGTTCGCCACCCGGGTCGCCGACCCCGTGCTGCAGCAGCTCGAGCAGCCCTGGGACATCGGCCTGACGGTCAACGACGCGTTCCGCCCGCTGTCGAAGTTCTTCGATCGCGTGCAGCGCCCCGAGCAGCTCTACTCGATCGCCCTCGGCGCGATGCGGGTGCTGACAGACCCCGCAGAGACCGGCGCGGTCACGATCGCGCTCCCGGAAGACGTGCAGGCGGAGAGCCTCGACGTGCCGCTCGCCTTTTTGCAGGACCGCGAGTGGCACATCCGTCGTCCGCGGCCCGAGCGCGATGCCCTCGCGCGCGCGGTCGCGGCGATCCGCGGCGCGAAGCGACCGTTCATCGTCGCGGGGGGTGGCGTTCTGTACTCGACCGCGGAGGAACATCTGCGCGCGCTCGTCGAAGCGACCGGCATTCCCGTCGGTACGACGCAGGCCGGCGGCGGATCGCTGCAGTGGGACCACCCGCAGTACCTCGGGGCGGTCGGTGCGACGGGGACCACCGCGGCGAACCGGATCGCCGCCGAGGCCGACGTGGTGATCGGCATCGGCACGCGGTACAGCGACTTCACGACGGCTTCGCGGACCGCCTTCCAGAACGCCGGCGTGCGGTTCGTCAACATCAACGTGGCCGCGTTCGACGCCTACAAGCACGGCACGCAGCTCCCGGTGATCGCGGATGCGCGCGAGGCGCTCGTGGAGCTTTCGACCGAGCTCGAGGGGTTCGCGGTCGCGGCGGACTACCGCGCGAGGATCGCCCGAGAGAAGGCCGAGTGGGATGCCGCGGTCGATGCCGCTTTCGTCCCCTCCGGCCTCGCCCTTCCCGGGCAGACCGAGATCGTCGGCACGGTGCAGTCCGCGAGCGGCCCCGAGGATGTCATCGTGCAGGCCGCGGGATCGCTCCCCGGCGATCTGCATAAGCTCTGGCGCGTGCGGGATCCGCTCGGCTATCACGTCGAGTACGCGTACTCCTGCATGGGGTATGAGATCGCCGGTGGGCTCGGGGTCAAGCGAGGTGCGCTTGCTGACGGATCCGACCGTGACGTCATCGTCATGGTCGGCGACGGTTCGTACCTGATGCTGAGCTCGGAGCTGGCGACGGCGGTCGCCGAGGGCATCAAAATCATCGTCATCCTCATTCAGAACCACGGATACGCATCCATCGGTCATCTCTCCGAGACCGTGGGCTCCGAGCGCTTCGGCACGAAGTACCGGCTCTACGACGACGCGACCCGTAACTTCCAGGGCGAGCGGGTGCTGCCCGTCGATCTGGCGATGAACGCCCGCAGCTACGGGATCGATGTCGTCGAGATCGCGGCCACCGCCTCCGCGATCGCGGATCTTTCGGCGGCGGTCACGGCTGCCAAAGCCTCTGATCGCTCGACGCTCATTCACATCGAGAGCGACCCGCTGTTGTACTCGCCGAGTGGCGAAGGATGGTGGGACGTGCCCGTGCCCGAAGTGTCGACGCTCGATTCCACCCGGCGCGCGCGCGGCGAATACGAACAGCAGCGCACCGCTCAGCGGCCGCTCCTCGGTGAGGAGGCCGGCGTATGAAGGCCTCGATCGCCGGGGCCCCGGTGAGCTTCGGGGTGTTCGAGATGACCCCCGAGGGCGCCGAGACGATCGCGCCCGACGACATGCTCGAGGTCTTGGTCGAAGCGGGCTACGGAGGGGTCGACCTCGGCCCGTTGGGCTACTTCGGTCGCTCCACAGAACTTCGTCGCAGGCTCGAGAGCCACGGGCTCGAGCTCGCCGGCGGATGGGTGCAGCTTCCGTTCTCGGATGACGAGGCATTCGAGGCGTCGCTGCCCGACCTTCGCGACGCCATGAGGGTCTTCTCCGACGCTGCCGAGAACAGTCCGGCACGACTCCCGCTGCCGACGCTCGCGGACGACGGCTCGGTTGCCCGTCGTGCAGCCCCGGGGCGCGGCGCTGCCGTCGACCCTCTCGCCGACGCCGCGTGGGAACGACTCGTCGCGAACACCGAACGCGCAGCCGCGATGGTGCGGGCCGCCGGATTCGAGCCGACCTTCCACCACCACGCGGGCACCTTCGTCGAGTCGCCGGATGAGATCGACCGGTTTCTCGCGAACGTCGACGTCGACCTCACGCTCGACACCGGCCACCTCTTCATCGCGGGAGGCGATCCGCTCGAGGCGGTCCATCGCTGGGGTGACCGCATCAACCACCTGCACCTGAAAGACGTCGACCTCGGCGAACTGCAGCGCGTTCTCGCCGCAGGCGGAGGAATGCCGGAGGTCTGGTCATCCGGTTCGTTCGTCGCGTTCGGTCGCGGCGACATCGACCTCGCCGCCGTCATGGATGCGGTCGATGAGCGCGGCTTCGATGGCTGGGTCGTCGTGGAGCAAGACGTCCTCAACGGCCCGGACATCTCGATCAGCGACTTCCGCGCCGAACGGGGCGCCGACCAGCTCGTGAACCGCGAGGCCCTCCGGGCTTGGCTCTAAACCCCGACGATAACGACAGAACAAGGAACACAGATGTCCCAGTCACCCCTCCGCTTCGGCCTCATCGGCACCGGGCGCATCGGCCAGGTGCACGCCGCGAGCATCGCCGCCGATCCCGACGCCATCCTCACGTGGATTGCCGATCCGTTCGTCGACGGCGCGCACCGCGTCGCGGCCCTCTACGGAGGCACGGCGACGGACAACTCCGATGAGGTTTTCGCCTCGGGTGAGGTCGACGCGATCCTCGTCGCTTCTCCGACGGCCACGCACGTCGATCTGATCTCTCAGGCGGTGGATGCCGGAATCCCCGTGCTCTGCGAGAAGCCGATCGATCTCGACATCGCGCGGGTCGACGCTCTGCGTCCGAAGGTCGCCGCCGCGGGGGTCCCGGTGGCGCTCGGTTTCAACCGCCGCTTCGATCCGGCATTCGCGAGCGCGCGTGCCCGCGTGGCCGCGGGTGAGATCGGTGCGCTGGAGCAACTCACGATCATCAGCCGCGACCCGTCCGCCCCGCCCGCCGCTTATGTCGGTGTGTCGGGCGGTATCTTCCGCGACATGACGATCCACGATTTCGACATGGCTCGGTTCTTCCTGCCAGAGATCGTCGAAGTCTCGGCAGTCGGCACCAGGACCTTCGACCCGGGCGCCCGGGAGCATGGCGATTTCGACACCGCCGTCACAACCCTTCGGGCGGCGTCCGGCGCGATCATCACGATCGTCAATTCGCGCCACAGCGCCGTCGGCTACGACCAGCGCATCGAGGCGTTCGGTGGCATCGGAATGTTGCAGGTGGCGAACGCACCGTCGAGCCTGGTCAGCCTTTCCACGGCGACCGCGGTCGAGGCCAAGCCGCCCTACGAGGAGTTCTTCCTGGAGAGGTACTCGGTGGCCTATGCCGCCGAGCTTCGTGAGTTCATCAAGCTCGCCCGCGGTGAGGAATCCACCAGCCCGACATTCGAGGACGGCCGCGCCGCTCTGGTTCTCGCGGACGCGGCACAGCGATCGGCCACCGAGCGCGTCATCGTGCCGGTCGACCTCGGCTGAGACGAGAGAGCAACATGAGCGCATCGCATTACCGACTCGCGGCCTCCGCAGAGATGTTGTTTCGCGACCTTCCGTTCGTCGAGCGGGTGGAGCGACTTCATGAGCGTGGTTTCGAGGTGGAGATCTGGGATTGGAGCACGAAGGATCTGCCGGCGCTTGCCGCGACGGGGGCGACCTTCTCGTCAATGACCGGATATCTGCGGGGTGACTTGACCACGGAGGACGGCATCGCAGAGTTGCTCGCGACGGCCGAGGAATCTCTTCGGATGGCCGATGTGATCGATTCCCCACGGCTGAATCTGCACGGGACCGGGCTTGATTCGCAGGGCTTGCCGGTTCGGCCCCAGCAGGCGACGTCGGGTGCGGAGTGGCTCATCGCCGCCGATACCCTCAGCCAAATCGCCGAGCTCGGTGAGCGCGCGGGGCGGGTCTTCACCTTGGAGAATCTGAACACGGCGGTGGATCATCCGGGAACACCGTTCGCTCGCGCCGATGACACCCTCGCACTCGTCCAGGCTGTCGACTCTCCCGCACTGCGACTGAACCTCGACCTCTACCACGCGCAGATCGGCGAGGGAAATCTCATCGAACTCGTGGAGCGCGCGCTTGCCTGGATCGGCGAGATCCAGATCGCGGATGTGCCTGGACGCTGCGAACCCGGGACGGGGGAGATTCGCTACGAAGCGATCGCCGCAGCTCTGCGCCGCGTGGAGTACACGGGCGTCATCGGCCTCGAAGCGTGGGCAAGTGAGGACTCCGATGCCGCACTGGATGCATTCCAGGCGGCGTTCGAAGGCTAGAGCGACAGAGGGAGGGCACCCGGCGTGACCGGGCGCCCTCTCTCTGCGTTCAGGCGTCGTACGTTGTGCTGCCGGTCACGGTGGCGACGTCCACCCACGCGCCGGATACGGCACTGGTCGAGGCTGCCTCCACGATCTCCGCAGCGGACCACGCATCCGAAGCCGATGGCGCGAGCTGACGGTTCTCGATGACAGATCTCAGGAACAGCGCAGCCTCGATGGTCTTGAGGTCATCGAACCCCATGCTGGTGCCCGCGCCCGGTTGGAAGAGGGCGAAGTCGCCGTGACCCGGTCCGACCATGATCGTGCGGTAGCCGGATGTGTCCTGTGCGAACCGAAGCTCGTTGAGGCGCTGGAAGTCCCAGCGGAGTGAGCCCTTCGTGCCGTACACCTCGAGCCGATATTCGGCGCGTGGGCCGATTGCGACGCGACTCGACTCGAGGACGCCGACTGCCCCGCCCTCGAAGCGCGCGATGATGGCGGCGTAATCCTCGTTCTCTACCGCACCGGTCGGGCCATCGGTCGATCCCTTGCTGAAATGGCTTGCGGCGCCAGCCGAGGGGAGGGGCCGCGTTCGGATGAATGTCTCGGTCAGGCCGCTGACGGAGGCGATTCGCCCGACGACGTACTGCGCGAGATCGGCTCCGTGGGAGAGAAGATCCCCCAACACCCCGGTTCCCGCTCGCTCGCGGTTGAATCGCCATGTCAGGGCGCCTTCCGGGTCGGCAGAGTAGTCGGCCAGCAGGCTGACCCGCACGTTGGTGATCGTCCCCAGGGCGCCATCGCGCACCAGTTGCCGTGCATGGGCGATCGCGGGCGCGTGCCGATAGTTGAAGCCGACCGAGGTGACCAGGCCCGCATCGGTTGCGGCGCGAGCGATCTCCCCGGATTCGTGCGCTCCGCGGCCCATCGGCTTCTCGATCCAGAACGGCTTTCCTGCCGCGATCGCCGCGAGTGCGATCTCGTGGTGGAGGAAGTTCGGCGAGCAGATCGAGACGACGTCAACGTCGGGGTGCGCGAGAACCGCCCGGTAGTCGTCGGTGGTCTCGCGGTAGCCCAGGCTCGTGGATGCGTGGCTCCGACTGTCGGGGTCGGGATCGGCCGCGATGACCAGTTCGGTCTGCGCGGGGAGATCGGCGTAGTGCCGTGGCGCAGCAAGATAGGCCCGCGAGTGCAGCCGCCCCATCCATCCGACGGATACCAGTCCCACTCCGATGTGGTTTCTCGAGGTCATTGAGATCATCCCTTCTCTGCGGCCCACAGTACACCGCGATAGGCCCGTTGACAGAATGTATTGACAAAGTCCGGGACGGGTGCGACACTCGATCCCGACACAGTCGTCAGATGGACGCCATGATCGCTGAAGACAGCGTCCTCACCGAAAGGGAAACCACATGAAGAAGCGCCTCCTCGCCGGCTTCGGGCTTGCCGTGACCGCAGCGCTGCTGCTCACCGCATGCTCGGGAACGGGCCAAGAAGCAGCACCCGACTCCGATGGCGGCGAAGACACCGCCTCAAAGGGCTTGACCTACGCCGTCGTCACACACTCGTCGCCCGGCGACTCGTTCTGGGATCGCGTCAAGTCCGGCGCGGAACAGGCCGGATCTGACTACGGCGCCGACGTGACATACAACTCCGACCCGGACCCCGCCAAGCAGTCGCAGCTCATCGACAACGCGGTCGCACAGGGGGTCGATGGGATCGTCGTCTCCATGGCCAACCCGGACGGCGTCCAAGAGAGCGTCGAGAAGGCCGTCGCAGCAGGCATCCCCGTCGTCACCATCAACTCGGGCCTCGAGCGCTTCGCAGAGTTCGGCGCCATCACCCACATCGGGCAGAGCGAGTCGATCGCCGGTGCCGCCGTCGGCGAGCGCCTGAGCGACGAAGGCGCAACCAAAGCACTTTGCGTGATCCAAGAAGCCGGCAACGTCGGGCTCGAGGAGCGGTGCAAGGCCGCGACGGACGCGTTCAGTGGATCGATGGAGAACCTCCAGGTGGATGGCACGAACGACGCGGAGGTGAAGGCGACGATCAAGTCCAAACTGCAGGCCGACCCCTCGATCGATGCCGTCCTCACACTCGGTGGGCAGTACGCCATCGACGCCGTGGGCGCCGTGGA
This sequence comes from uncultured Actinomycetota bacterium, assembly GCA_963740165.1. GTDB lineage: Bacteria > Actinomycetota > Actinomycetes > Actinomycetales > Microbacteriaceae > Microbacterium. The sequence continues at coordinate 232,957 of CAVUDC010000003.1, forward strand.
AGAGTCCGGTAGTGCTGCGCAGATTGCCACTTTCGACCTGTCGGAGGATGTCGTGGCCGCGGTCGAAGACGGGAAGATCCTCTTCGCCGTTGACCAGCAGCCCTACGTGCAGGGCTTCATGGGCATCACCGCCCTGTACCTGAAGAGCACGAACGGCAACGACATCGGCGGAGGACAGGCCATCTACTCCGGTCCCGCCTTCGTGACCGCCGAGAACGCAGCCGCCGTCGCTGAGTTCGCAGCCAACGGCACTCGATAAGGACCCGATCGGGACCGGGCGGATGACCGCCCGGTCCCGATCGCCAAGAAAGGAGCCGACGTGACTACGACGGACATCGTGACAATCGCCACACGCCCCCGGCTGGAGCGGCGACCATTCCGGCGCTTCATGGCCCGCCCCGAGATGGGCGCCCTGGTGGCAGCACTCGCAGTGATGATCTTCTTCTCGGTCTACACCGAGAGCTTCATGACGCTGCCCGGCGCGGGCGTCTGGCTGGAGTCCGCGTCGACGTTCGGCATCATGGCGGTCGCGGTCGCATTGCTCATGATCGGCGGCGAGTTCGACCTCTCCGCGGGTGTCATGACCGGCTTCACCGCTCTCATGGTCGGCGTACTGACGACCCAGTTCGGTCTGAACATTTGGCTGGCCGTGGTGATATCCCTCGTAGCCGCTCTTTCCATCGGCGCGCTGAACGGCTTCCTGGTCATGAAGACCGGGCTTCCGAGCTTCATCATCACGCTCGGTACCTTCTTCATCCTCGCGGGCATCGACCTCGCCGTGACGAAGCTCCTCACCGGGCAGGTCGCCATCCAGGGCATGACGAGCGTGCCCTTCTACGACACGATCCAGCCCCTCTTTGGCGCCTCGATTCAGATCGGCGGCGGCAACTTCTACATCTCGGTGCTGTGGTGGTTGCTCGTCGCCGCGATCGCAACGTGGATCCTCCTCCGCACCCGCGCGGGCAACTGGATCTTCGCCGTCGGCGGTGCGCTGAACTCTTCCCGTCAGATCGGGGTCCCGGTCATGAAGACCAAGGTCGGGCTGTTCATGACCACGGCGGGCGCCGCCTGGCTCGTCGGAATGATCTCGCTCTTTCGCACATCCACTGTTCAGGCGAACACCGGTGTCGGTCAGGAGTTCATCTACATTATCTGCGCTGTCGTCGGTGGGTGCCTGCTGACCGGCGGTTACGGGTCCGCGATCGGTGCGGCCCTCGGCGCACTGATCTACGGCATGGTCTTCCAGGGCATCACCTTCGCTCAATGGGACACGAACTGGCTGCGCACGGTTCTCGGAGCGATGCTGCTACTCGCCGTCTTCTTGAATCACTGGGTGCGTTTGCGAGCGGGAGGAAGTAAATGAGTACCTCAATAGTCACCGGCACGCCGATCGTCGAAGTACGCGATATCGGCAAGAGCTACGGACCCATCAATGCGCTCTCGAACGTGTCGACGACCGTCGCCGCCGGGCAGGTGACCTGTGTGCTCGGTGACAACGGCGCCGGCAAGTCGACCTTCATCAAGATGCTCGCCGGTGCGCATGCTCCGAGCGAAGGCACGATGCTTCTGGATGGTGAGCCGGTGACGTTCTCGTCGCCGAGGGCCGCACTCGATGCCGGAATCGCGACGGTCTACCAGGACCTCGCCGTTGTTCCTCTGATGCCGGTGTGGCGCAACTTCTTCCTCGGGTCCGAGATCACCAAGGGCCGCGGCCCTTTCCGCCGCCTGGACGTTAAGCGGATGAAGCAGATCACCTTCACCGAACTCGCCAACATGGGCATCGACCTGCGAGATGTCGACCAGCCCATTGGCACGCTATCGGGTGGCGAGCGGCAGTGCGTCGCGATTGCCCGGGCCGTGTATTTCGGTGCCAGGGTGCTCATCCTGGATGAGCCCACAGCTGCTCTGGGCGTGAAGCAATCCGGCGTCGTCCTCAAGTACATCGCCCGATCGCGGGACAGGGGCCTCGGGGTCGTGTTCATCACGCACAACCCGCACCACGCCTATCCGGTCGGAGACCGATTCCTTCTGCTCAATCGCGGGACCAGCCTCGGGAACTTCGAGAAGAAGGACATCACACTCGACGAGTTGACCAGCATGATGGCGGGCGGTGCGGAGCTGGAATCTCTTGCTCATGAGCTCGAGCGCACTCTGGGAAGCGAATCGGATCTCGTCAAGGAGCTCGAAAAGGAAGCAGAAGAGCAACCAAGAGTGATGCGGGCTCCCGCGGCCGACATCGACGGTTCGCACTGAAGCGTGTCTCATACATCCGTGTGAGGCAGACGTGGAGGACATTGGCGGGCGCACTCCCACCGCGGTGTCGGGGCCGCTGCCGCTGCCGCAAGGAGGATCCTCATGACCGGCTGGCGCGTGCGTGACTATCACGCCGACGATGTCGATGGCATTCTTCGACTCTGGGAGCAGACTCTGGCTTCGAACGCAGAGCCGGTCTACGGGATCTCGGATGTCCTCGCGTCATGCGCGAAGGATCACGCCGTTGTCGCAGTGGTCGGCGACGACGTGGTTGGTGCCGCGATCGGTCGTGTGGCTCATGCTCAGGGGTGGGTCGTGTTCCTCGCCACCGCGGACGCGGTGCGCGGGACTGGCATAGGGTCCTCGCTCCTCGCCGCTCTGGAGTCTCGGATGGCTGCGGCGGGTATCTCGAAGATGTCCGCGTTGATGCCAGCAGCAGAGACGAGGGTCGGCGCGTTTCTGCGCCAGGGTTTCGCGCTGAAGCAGGATCTGCATTACTTCGAACGCCGCATCCCCGTTCAGCGTGAACAACTGAGACTGCTCGCCGAGCTGGGCGGTCGTGTGCTTCCCCGTGGGCTGTGGGACTCGGTCGGGGGGATGACAGCAGAAAAAGACTTGTTGGAACGACGCGTAGTGATGCCGCTCGCCCAATCACAGCTCGCAGATCGGTTCGGTGTTGTGCCACCGCGCTCGATCGTGCTTTTCGGGCCGCCGGGGACAGGCAAGACAACTTTCGCAAAAGCGATCGCATCGCGGCTCGAATGGACGTTCGTTGAGGTCTTTCCTTCACGGCTCGCGTCGCATCCTGCCGGCCTCGCTGGTGCTCTGCGGGAAACGTTCGCCACAATCTCGGAACTCGAACACACCGTGGTCTTCATCGACGAGGTCGAAGAGATCGCATCGCGTCGCCAGGGCGAGCCGCCATCACCCACCCAGGGCGTGACTAATGAACTACTGAAAATAATCCCGGCATTTCGAGAGCAGCCCGGACGGCTGTTGATCTGCGCCACCAACTTCATCCGCGCGCTCGACGCCGCATTCCTCCGTCATGGTCGCTTCGATTACGTCATCCCGATCGGCCTGCCCGACCACCAAGCGCGGAGCGCGATATGGGAAAGATACATCCCGGACGCAGCGGTCGGCGTGGATGCGGTTGCCTTGGTAGCGATGACTGAGGGCTTCTCGCCCGCTGACATCGAGTACGCGGCACGGAAGGCGTCGCAGGCGGCGCTGGAGAACGCGCTGAACTCGGGAGCAGATGATCCCGAGGGGCCATTCATGGACGATTACATATCCGCGATCGTTGGGACCAGAGCCACCGTCTCCGCTGAGATCGCGGCGCAGTTCCACGAAGATATCCAAGCCGTCGGCCGCGTCTGACTGCAACTTGCCATCGCACAGAACGGACAGTAATGAAGCTGGGACTCATCACCGACTCCATCGGAAGCAGACCCTTCGAGGAGGCCCTCGACCTCGCCGTGGAATTGCACCTCGACACGGTCGAGATCGCGACTGGGAACTGGGTCAGAGTCGCCTCACACAGACCTCCCGCTGATGGTCAGAAGCTCGGCGGCGCGGGCGTCCCTCATGGAGTCCGTCACGAGTCGCCGGTTGAGTCTTAGCGCGTTGAACGCCAATGGGAACCAGCTCCACCCTGTTGAGGGCGCCCAGCATGACAAGGTCGTCCGAGACGCCATCGATGTCGCAAGCGAGCTGGGGGTGCCGACCGTCGTTCTGATGTCGGGACTTCCCGGCGCTCGGGGCGAGAAGACGCCGAATTGGATCACGACCTCATGGCCGCCGGAAACGCGAGAAGTTCTCTCCTACCAGTGGGATGACGTCGCCATCCCCTACTGGGAGGGCCTCGCCAAGCACGCGAGAGCACGCGGGGCGAAGTTGGCGGTCCCCTACGTGTCAGGCATGGTCAGGAGGCCGTCGACGGTTCGGTCGCCTACTACGTCGTGCCCAACACCGGACATGGCGGGGCGCCGTCGGATGCGAGCGGCACACAGATCGCAGCCAACGTCGACCTCTACGACTCACTCACCGGATGGGTGAACGACGGCACTACGCCTGCGCAGTCACTGACAGCGACCGCGGTGAGGGCCGGCGCTACGGTTGCGTCGAAGCCGATCTGTCGGTACCCGAACTACCCGGCGTACAACGGGTCGGGAGACCTGCATGACGCGAGCAGCTACAGCTGCGCGGCGCCGGCAGACGCCGACGCGTCAGGCCAGCAGGTACAGGTTGAAGTTCCTCAAGCGGTACCGGGTGAGCTCGTCTGGGCGGTCGACGGCACGTCGACGCTGATCGACCTGGGTGTGGCGACCGAAGAAGGAGATCACTTCGCTGCTGCAGGGTCGCTGAACCCGATCCGCGTCACCGATACGCGCAACGGATGTCCCGAGTGGTCGATTTCAGCGAGCGTGAGCAGCTTCAACGCGGGCGGAAAATCGTTCGGCGGAGACTACCTCGGGTGGACGCCATTCGTGATCGACGATGCGGGTGATGCGCAAGCCGGGCCCGAGGTTCTCTCGCGATGGTTCGGTGGTGAGGGACTGACCACAGCGTCGGTCCTGGCCTACGAGTGCATCGCCGACAACGAGTACGACGAGTACGCCATCTGGCAGACCGTGGGTGGATAGCGCACTAGTCGGTCCGTTACCGGGCGCGGACGGAGTTTGGTGTGAACTCGAGTGGTCGGATCGGACAATACCTAGTGTGACCACCCGGTGGGCTCAGCGGAGTTCGAGGAGGTCGTTTCCGGAGTCGATGAGTTCGACGACCCTATCGATCAGCGGTTCGAACCAGTCCAGAAGGGCCTGGCGCCGGGTATTTCCGACTCGCACCCAGACGACGGCTGGTGGGCTGCCGCTGAGCAGGAGCATGTCACGGAAGTCTTCGTCTTTGGTGACGAGGACGGCGCCGTGTTCGAGGGCGTAGTTCCAGAGCGTGAGGTCGGCAGCGTCGCAGGGCCCGACATCTGTCACATGCTCGGCGATGTGGCCATGCTCGGCCAGCATCCGCGCCAGCGCTGGCGGGAGTTGCGCATCGATCAGGAAGCGCACGGACTACGAGGCGGTGAGGATCGCGTGGTTGGACTGCGCCGCCGCGTATTCGAGGGATGCCTTTACGTCCTCGGCAGTCAGATAGGGGTAGTCCTCAAGAATTTCCGTCGTCGTCGCTCCGGAGGCAAGGAGCGACAGCACATCCGCGACGCGTACGCGCGTGCCTCGAATCGCGGGGCGCCCGTGCACCACGTCGGGGTCGACGACGATTCGATCTAGGCGAGACATGTCCTCAGGTTAGCGCTGCCTCCAGACAGTGAGAACCCTTGCTGATGATCGCACTCACACAGACCCCCAGCTCGGCACCTGACTGGTGTCCTTCGACGCCAAGGGACGGCGTTCTGCGGCGGCCGCGGTCGAGAATCTCATCGCATACGCGATATCGCGGTTGCGCGACGCCGATGTCGGTTGAAGCGGTCAAGAGGGACGATCGCAGTCAGCGAGGCGACACGGCAACCATCGGCGCCCTAACCGCCCCTTTGGCGTGTCTTGTTTGCTGGGCGTCGATCGAATATGAGCAGCCATGTCCGTCCAAAGGTCCTGGGCAACGAGGAGCACGTGGCGCGGTAATGGTTCGATCTCGCGTGTGCGCGCTGCCGGCACGAGCGCGTCGACGAACTCGTCCATGATGTTCGCCCGCTCCGCGAGGCTGATTTCAGCGGGCATCGGCGGTTCGGAATCGATGGCGGTGCGCAGGTCCCAGAGGTGCTTCCCAGCCTCGTTGGTCATGCGCCGCTGCCTGAACGAAACGACCGGCTCCGCGCCCCAGAGCGTCCAGCACTCGCGGGCCGGATCGGTCTTCTCGAGCGTTTCCACCAGAGCGGCACTGGTCTCCTGAAACCATTCGACCCGTTCGCGCTCAGCCGGGCGCGTGTACTTGCTGCGGTCCGCGGGCGTGCCGACGCGCACGGCGTCCGTCGCCCACGCCTGGATGTTGCCGAGGTGGTCGATCATCGCGCCTGCCGTCGGCCAGCTCTCGTTACGCACGGACGCATGCGCATCCACCCGGGTCGCTAGATCAGCGAATGCACAACTCGCGGCGCTCAGGCCCGTCAACGACGTCATCCGCTCATCCTGACGAATCCCACATCTCTCGTCCACCGCCACGGTCACGTATCCGGCTCGAATTAGCGCGTGCAACCGGCCGGGTGTGCGCTTGAAAGGTCGACACCCGCGGAATGACAGCGAAGTACCCGCTACGGGCACCGCCGAAAGGCATTCCTGTATGGGCTCAAATCCCACTATCCCCTCTTCGCCATTTTGGGCCCCGTTTCAGTTGATCTCGATCAGCCGGGACGGGGCTCGTTCCATTTGATTCTCGTTCAATTGTTGCTACGATGTTGCCGCTGATCTGGGGTTCTTAACCGTCGGTCACGACCACGTCGGGGTCGACGCGGTCGGAGCCACCCACTCGGTACCTCGTGACTGGTCCGCCGCCGCGTGATTCTGCGGGTTTGTCGGCAACCGGATGGCAACAGCCGCCGGACTCGCGAACTCGCGGACTTTGAAGTGGGGGCGTTTCATCGAACGAACTTCCGGTGGGGTCGGACCCCGCAGGTGAATTGGTATGTCGTGATCAGGTCGGCCCGTTCCGATCAGATTGACCTGTACCGGTCGGGTCGGTACCGGCGGGGGCACTGGCGATCGGGCCACCTGGGGCGACCTCGCCGCCGCCGTGGTCAGATCGGCTGAGTTATGGGTCGGCTTCACACGAACCGCTTGTGCTGAGCGAGTCTGCCGGCTGTTGTGGGCGCTCGCCGTGAAGAAAGTGCGGGCATGCTGCCTAGTCGTGATCGGGATGCTCCGTCTCGCCGTTCACCCATGCCCAGTGCTCGGCCAGTGAGCGGCGCCGTTCGGAGATCAGCAGCCCCGGGTCGCCGAGGGTCGCGTCATAGGCCCAGCCGCTGACCCGCTCGACACCGAGTGCCCGCAGCATCGGCTCGGCACGCTGCGCAGGGCTGCCGGTGAGGCCGAGTGTT